>JBAXVT010000017.1:0-22341 GCA_037128715.1 Actinomycetes bacterium | reverse complement strand
TCATTTAGATCTTCTTCTCTCCTTGGGGCTTTTAGAAGCTCGCGATCCGCATCGAGTCACCAGATCGCAGCGCGGAAGAGGCCGTCCCTCAAAAGTATTTGTAATCACCGATCTAGGTCGCGAAAAGTTCGAACATTCCTACGACGACCTGGCCTTATCAGCACTGCGCTTCATGGCCACCTTTAAAGAACGTGATGCCGTCAATGACTTTGCCGCAAGTCGCGCCGCGGATATTGAACGACGTGTCGGAAAAGCGATCAGCGGTGCGCGCTCCACCGAAAAGAAGGCAGCTGCGCTCGCCGAATTTCTCACGGCAGAGGGTTATGCCGCGGAGAGCAAAGAGACAACTCCGGGAATTCAACTCTGCCAACATCATTGCCCTATCGCACACGTCGCCTCTGAATTTCCACAGCTCTGCGAAGCTGAGACCGAAGCTATTTCGCGCGTGCTAGGAACACACGTTCAGCGTCTGGCAACGATTGCTCACGGCGATGGAATCTGCACAACTTTTATTCCGACAAACACTCTTACCCCACTCGGCGCCACACAGTCTAAAAAGGGAGCACTCGCATGACTGATACAACCCTCCATCCGGAACTCGATGGAATCGGTACCTACGAATATGGTTGGTCTGATTCAGATGTAGCGGGCGCAAATTCTAGACGCGGTCTTAATGAGGATGTTGTACGCGATATTTCGGCGAAGAAGTCTGAACCACAATGGATGCTCGATCTTCGCCTTAAGGGTTTAACGCTCTTCGAGAAGAAGCCAATGCCATCATGGGGTTCTGATCTTTCAGGAATTTTCTTTGACACCATTAAGTACTTCGTGCGATCTACTGAAAAGCAAGCCACGAGTTGGGAAGAATTACCAGAAGATATTCGCAATACTTATGATCGTCTGGGAATTCCAGATGCCGAGCGGAACCGCTTGGTTTCAGGAGTAGCGGCGCAGTATGAATCTGAGGTGGTTTACCACTCAATTCGTGAAGATCTAGAGAAGCTCGGCGTTATCTTCGTTGATACGGATACCGCACTTCGCGAACACGAAGAGCTCTTCCGAGAGTACTTCGGCACCGTTATTCCAGTCGGCGACAACAAATTTGCCGCACTCAATACTTCGGTCTGGTCTGGCGGCTCATTTATCTATGTGCCAAAGGGCGTCCACGTCGATATTCCACTGCAGGCGTATTTCCGAATTAACACCGAGAATATGGGCCAGTTCGAGCGCACATTAATCATCGCCGATGAGGGTTCATATATTCATTACGTCGAGGGCTGCACCGCTCCAATCTATTCATCTGACTCCCTGCACTCAGCCGTTGTAGAGATCATCGTGAAGAAGGGCGCCCGCGTTCGCTATACAACGATTCAAAACTGGTCAAACAATGTATATAACCTCGTCACCAAGCGCGCCACCTGTGCTGAAGGTGCGACGATGGAATGGATCGATGGAAATATCGGCTCCAAGGTAACCATGAAATATCCCGCTGTATTTTTGATGGGTGAGCATGCCAAGGGTGAAACGCTTTCGATCGCTTTTGCGGGCGAAGGACAACATCAGGATGCTGGATCGAAGATGGTCCACGCCGCTCCATATACCTCTTCAACGATCATCTCTAAATCAGTTGCTCGCGGTGGGGGACGAACCTCATACCGTGGACTCGTTCAAATCCTTCCTGGTGCGCATCACTCGAAGTCGACAGTTAAGTGCGATGCACTCCTGATCGACACCATTTCGCGCTCCGATACCTACCCATATGTAGATATCCGTGAAGATGACGTTTCGATGGGGCATGAAGCGACCGTCTCAAAGATTAGCGATGACCAACTCTTCTACCTCATGTCACGGGGACTCTCGGAAGATGAGGCTATGGCGATGATCGTCCGAGGCTTTATTGAACCAATCGCCCGCGAATTGCCGATGGAATACGCCCTCGAGCTCAATCGTCTTATCGAACTCCAAATGGAAGGCGCTGTTGGCTAATGTCACTTGCAACAACTACAAATTACATGGTTCCAACCGGCAGGGAAGAGCCATGGCGCTTTACACCGCTAAACCGTCTGGCTGGACTGCACGAGACCTCTGTTGAGCTTCATGATCGAATTTCACTAGAGCCGTCAGATATTCCTGCGGGGGTAGTCATCACCGTGGAAGATGCCGAGGCATTTCCTCCGCTCTCAACGACTGATGATCATATTGTTCGCCGAGTTCGCGATGGGGTCTCAAAGGTGCTGCTCGTCTCCATCGAGAAGAACGCTGAGATTGCACTTCCGATTTTTCTTATTCGAACCATGTTGGATATGACTCCTGAGATATCTCGAGTTCAAGTAAATGCCGGCATCAATAGTCACGCAACGCTCGTTATCGAAAATAGCGGTGATGGTGTCTTAGCTGAGGAGATTGAATTCAATCTCTCTTCCGGCGCAAACTTGCGTTTTGTCACTCTGCAGGAGTGGTCTGCACGAGCAGTGCACGTTGCCAGACATCACGCCATTATCGGCAAAGATGCGACCTTCACCTCCTATGTCGTAAGCATTGGTGGTTCCGTTGTTCGCATCTCACCAACTGTTGAATACACCGGGCCAGGTTCAAATGCCGAACTATTTGGTTTGTACTTCGCCACCGATGGTCAACATCTCGAACATCGCGTACATGTTGAACATGGCGTACCCGGAGCGCGATCTCGCGTGAATTACAAGGGAGCGCTCAACGGAAATTCTGCACACACTGTCTGGATTGGCGATGTCTTTATCAAGGCGGCTGCCCAAGGAACCGATACCTACGAACTGAATCGCAATCTATTGCTCTCTCACGGAGCGCGGGCAGATTCAGTCCCAAATTTAGAGATTGAGACCGGCGATATTGTCGGAGCCGGCCATGCCAGCACCACCGGTCGCTTCGATGACGAGCAACTCTTTTATCTCATGTCCCGTGGTATTCCATCCGAGCAAGCTAGACGTTTGGTGATTCGGGGATTCTTCTCCGATATCGTTTCCAAGATGAAGCTCGAAGCAATTGAAGAGCGCATCATGAACCGCATTGATAGCGAACTGTCGGTGGTCAAAATATGACGCAGATAGATTTTGATTCGCTCACCCCAGGTAAGCCAATTCAGGTAGATGTAGCGGGAAAGCCGGTCTGTGTTACTCGCGTGGGCGATGAAGTCTTTGCCGTCTCCAACATTTGCACCCACTCCCATGCAGAGTTATCTGATGGGGAAGTTAAGGGATTTGTCATCGAGTGCTGGTTGCACGGAGCCGACTTTGATCTTAGAACTGGTGCCGTTGTGACTTTGCCGGCCACAGAAGCGCTAGAAACCTTTCAGGTCGATCGTTCAGGAAATGTATTAACTATTAGCCCCAAGACGAAGGAGATGTAAATGAGCACATTAGAGATTAAGGGACTGCATGTCTCGGTTATCACAGAAGAGGGTGCGAAAGAGATTCTTCGTGGGGTAGACCTCACCATCAACTCTGGTGAGACACACGCCATCATGGGCCCCAATGGTTCTGGTAAATCGACGCTTGCTTATTCGATCGCTGGGCATCCTAAATACACAATTACTTCAGGCTCTGTGACTCTCGATGGAGTCGATGTACTAGAGATGACAGTCGACGAGCGAGCCAAGGCCGGACTCTTTTTGGCGATGCAGTACCCAGTTGAAGTTCCTGGAGTATCTGTTTCCAACTTTTTGCGTACCGCAGTAACTGCTATTCGCGGTGAAGCACCAAAGGTGCGGACTTGGGTCGGCGAAGTAAAAGAGGCGATGACTGCTCTCTCAATGGACCCTGCCTTCTCCGAGCGAAATGTCAATGAAGGATTCTCGGGCGGCGAGAAGAAGCGTCACGAGATCCTACAAATGGAACTTTTGAAGCCAAAGATTGCTATCTTAGATGAAACCGACTCCGGGCTCGATGTTGATGCACTGCGCATCGTTTCTGAAGGCGTTAACCGTGTCAAAGAGAATCAAGATCTTGGCATCATGCTGATCACGCATTACACCCGTATCTTGCGCTACATCAAGCCTGATTTCGTTCACGTATTCGCTGGCGGACGTATTGTCGAGGAGGGTGGCCCAGAACTTGCTACCAAGTTAGAAGAGAATGGTTATGCGGAGTACGCCACCGCCTAATTATGAAGTCAACACTTGATGTAGCCGCGATTAAAAGCGATTTCCCGATCTTCAAAGAGCCAATGCGCGGGGGGAAGCGGCTGGTCTTTTTAGATAGCGGTGCTACGAGTCAGAAACCGATTCAGGTAATGGATGCAGAGCGCCATTTTTACAGTACCCAGAATGCGGCCGTCCATCGCGGAAGCTACTACCTCGCCGAGCAGGCGAGTGAAGCCTACGAAGGTGCGCGCGCCAGCGTTGCAAAGTTCTTACAGGTTAAGAGTGAAGAGATTATCTTCACCAAGAGCGCGACCGAAAGTCTTAACCTGCTTGCAGTCTCATTTGAACGCAGCAATGGACGCTTAAGGATCAAAGCAGGAGATGAGATCGTCGTGTCAGAGCTCGAGCACCATGCAAATCTCTTGCCATGGCAGCAGTTAGCAAAGCGCACGGGTGCGGTCCTGAAGTGGTTTGAAATGCTTCCCGATGGCTCACTTGACCTTTCGCGCATTGACGAGGTCATTACTTCAAAGTGCAAGGTTGTCGCCATAACCCATCAATCGAATGTGCTCGGCTCTGTTCCGAACCTGGAACCGATAATTTCCGCGGCCCATGCAGTAGGAGCAGTCTTTGTGCTCGATAGTTGCCAATCTGTTCCGCACCAACCGGTTGATATCAAAGAGCTAGATGTTGATTTTCTAACTTTCTCAGGTCACAAAGCGCTGGGCCCAACTGGGATAGGCGTGCTCTGGGGTCGTGCAGGACTGCTTGATCTAATGGAACCCTTTCTATATGGCGGCTCGATGATCGAGACGGTGACGATGACCGATGCAACCTGGGCTCCTTCACCAAAGCGATTTGAAGCTGGCGTTCCCAATATGGCGCAGGCCGTTGGATTGGCTGCGGCTCTCGATTATCTATCGACGGTTGGATTAACGAATATTCACTCCTGGGAGATGCAGCTCACCGAGTATGCCCTTAAAGGGTTGCAATCCATCGATGGAGTTGCGGTGGTTGGACCGCAAGGATTAGCAAACCGCGGGGGAGTCATATCTTTCACGGTTGATGGCTTGCACCCCCACGATGTCGGGCAGGTGATGGATCAATATGGAGTGGCAGTTCGCACGGGCCACCACTGCGCCTGGCCGTTAATTCGCAAGTTGGGATTAACTGGAACTACACGCGCATCCTTCTATCTTTACAATGATTTTTCTGATGTGGATGTACTTCTGGAATCTGTTCAGGGTGCGCGCGATTATTTTAGGAAACGCTAATGGAACTCGATTCGCTCTATCAAGAGGTGATCCTGGATCATTATAAGAAGCCGCACCACAAAGGCTTGCCAACGGGTGAGATTCAAGTCCACCATGTGAATCCCAATTGTGGCGATGAGATAACTCTTAGCCTCGCTATTCGCGATGGGAAAGTGGAAGACCTGGTCTGGGATGGAGCCGGATGCTCGATTTCGCAGGCTAGCGCATCCATCATGAGCGAGTTGGTGAGTGGCAAGACAGTCGCAGAGGCGCAGGTCGCCCTAAAAGAATTTACCGAGATGATGCAGAGCAAGGGCAATTTTCTGGGTAACGAAGAGATACTGGAAGATGCCGTCGCTTTGGCAGGTGTTTCGAAGTTTCCAGCGCGGGTAAAGTGTGCCCTGTTGGGTTGGATGGCTTTCAAAGATGCGGCAATTCAGAATGGGGCAGAACTATGAGTCAACAGGAAGCAACTCTCGATGAAATCACTGAGGCGCTTAAAGATGTTATCGATCCCGAGCTAGGGATCAATGTGGTCGACTTGGGATTGATCTACGACATGAGCATCGAAGAGGGCAACGTTGCTGTGCTCCAGATGACCCTGACTTCAGCTGCTTGTCCGCTGCAAGATGTCATTGAGGATCAGGCTCGCCAAGTGCTAGCGGACATCACCTCCGATGTCATAATTAACTGGGTATGGATGCCACCTTGGGGTCCGAACAAAATCACCGATGATGGTCGCGAGCAATTGCGGGCTATCGGTTTCACCGTCTAACTTTTATTAAGGATAGCTAATGTCTATGGGTGGCGGCGGAGGCGGTGGTGCGCACTCTGCCATGCGCTCCATGACGCGCGATCCTGCTGTTAAAGATATTAAATTGAAAGCTGGGACGGTTCGACGGATCTGGGAATTTGCTCAGCCATACAAGTTTTATCTCTTCTTCTTTCTTCTCACCGTGATTGCTGATTCTTTTCTCACAGTGGCTACACCTCTTCTTCTTAAGAGTTTGATAGATAAAGGTGTAATCCCGAAGGATGGGAAAGTTGTCACTGAACTGGCGCTGCTCGTAGGGGTTATTGCAGTTGTCGATACTGGCGTAAACCTAGTTTCACGTTGGTTCTCATCGCGCATCGGCGAAGGGCTTATCTATGAAATGCGGACCCAGGTCTTCACGCACGTACAGAAACAGTCCATTGCCTTCTTTACCCGCACCCAGACCGGTGCCTTGATATCGCGGATTAACTCCGACGTTATGGGCGCTCAAAATGCTTTCACAACCACGCTCTCGGGGATATTGAGCAATATCTTGACGCTCACCCTCGTCGCCGCCGCCATGATCACTCTCTCGTGGCAAATTACCATCGCCTCCCTTCTTCTCCTTCCGCTCTTTCTTATTCCTACCAAATGGGTGGGAAAGAAGATTCAGCGGTTGACGCTCGCCTCCTTCAATTTAAACGCCGAGATGGCATCCACGATGACCGAGCGATTCAATGTTTCAGGTGCTCTTCTCGTTACTCTTTATGGAGAGCCTAAGAAGGAGCACGAAACATTCCGTATGAAAGCCCGCCGGGTGGCGGATATTGGAATTCAAACCGCGATGCTCAATCGCATCTTCTTCATGACGATAACAACCATTGCTTCAGTTGCGACAGCGCTGGCCTATGGAATCGGTGGCCATCTGGCGATCTCCGGAGCGATCACCGTTGGTTCTTTACTGGCAATAACAACGCTGCTGGCGCGTTTATACGGACCGCTCACGTCGCTCTCTAACGTCCGCGTTGACGTGATGACCTCGCTCGTTTCCTTTGAGCGGGTTTTTGAAGTTCTCGATCTGCAACCGATGGTGCGCGATCAGGAGAATGCACTGCCTATTGCATCAACTCGTCCTACGATTGAGTTTGATCACGTGCAATTTGCCTATCCAAAGGCGAGTGAAATTTCCCTCGCATCGTTGGAGCTAGCCGCGAAGAAGGAGATGGTTGACTCAGGAGTGGTATTACAGGACATTTCTTTCAACTGCGAGCCAGGGACATTCACGGCAATCGTTGGACCATCCGGCGCGGGCAAGAGCACGATTTCAGGGTTGGTTCCGCGACTTTACGATGTGACCCAAGGTGCCATCAAGATCGATGGCGTCGATATACGGGAAATTACACTGTCCTCTCTGCGCAACGAAATTGGTGTGGTTACCCAAGATTCCCATATGTTCCATGACACCATCGAGGCAAATTTACGGTATGCCAAGTCGGATGCGTCGATGGCAGAAATTCAAAGCGCCTGCGAGGCAGCGCAGATTTGGGCGTTCATAGAAACGTTGCCAAATGGTTTGGATACAGTTGTGGGAGAGCGTGGCCATCGATTAAGTGGTGGCGAAAAACAGCGTCTTGCTATTGCCCGACTTCTGCTTAAAGCCCCCAGCATCGTCATACTCGATGAAGCGACCGCGCACTTGGATTCCGAAAATGAAGCGCTCGTTCAATCTGCTCTTGAAGTGGCTCTTCAAGGGCGAACCAGCATCGTGATCGCTCATAGGTTGTCGACGATCCAAAAGGCGGATCAAATCTTAGTTCTGGAATCTGGTCGTATCGTGGAGCGAGGAACTCACGAATATCTCGTTGGGTTACGGGGCCTTTACTTTGAGCTCTATCAACGCCAAGTTCTCAATACCGCGCTTTAGCTATTACCGATTTGCCGGCGCTGGTTATTCATAATGGCGGTCTTGCCAATAATGGTTTCCCGGCCCGCATTGGCAATTACCACCGCGATATAAGGAAGAAATACCGCCCCCGCCATGGCGAACCAGCGGTAGGGATTAGGTAAAAATATTGTTGAAATAAAGCAGGCGGTTCTGATCATCATCGAGACAAAATAGCGCCGCTGCCTCCCACGTTGCTCCTGTGAAAGCGCCTCTTGAGCGCTGGTTATCACTATTGCGGGTGATTTATCAGCCGAACGATCATTTCTACGGAACACGAGATAAGCCTACGGCGACCGCCCCATACGCGCCTCTTTTAACTACGCATGAGTAGTGGTTAATCTGCTCTCATGACGCAAACGCAGAACGCCCCTCGCATCGTATTTGTAACAGGCGGAAATCGCGGGATCGGACTCTCTATTGCCAGGGCTTTCGCCGCTGACGGAGATTTGGTAATCGTCTCTTATCGCTCCGGTGATGTTCCCGAGGGTTTGGTCGGCGTCCAGATGGATGTCACCTCCGCGGAGAGCGTCAAGAGCGCCTTCACGGAAATTGAAGAGAAGTACGGCGCAGTGGATGTTCTCGTGGCCAACGCTGGCGTTACTCGCGATGGGCTGACCATGCGGATGAGCGATGAAGATTTCACCGCGGTGGTAGAAACGAATCTCACAGGAGCCTTTAGGACGGCGCAGCGAGCAATTTCTCCGATGATGAAGCGGCGCGCAGGTCGCGTCATCTTCATTGGATCGGTTGTAGGAATGCTAGGTTCTGCGGGTCAGGTCAACTATGCCGCCACCAAGAGCGGACTTATTGGAATGGCAAGAGCGCTGGCGCGTGAGTACGGCTCGCGCGGGCTGACCTTCAATGTCATAGCTCCAGGTTTTGTTGAGACGGATATGACAGCAGTGCTGAGTGATACCTTGCGAGAAAAGTATGTGGCAGCGATTCCACTGGGGCGTTTTTGCACGCCAGATGAAGTTGCCGCTGTTGTTAAATTTATCGCCTCACCTGAGGCAAGTTACATCACCGGAGCGGTGATTCCGGTCGACGGAGGAATGGGGATGGGTCACTAATGGCGCTACTAACCGGCAAGAACATCTTGGTAACGGGAGTTCTGACAGATGGTTCGATCGCATTCCATATCGCCAAGTTGGCTCAGGAAGAAGGAGCGAACGTTGTCCTGACTGGATTTGGACGGGGGCTTAGTTTGACGACCCGCATCGCCGGGCGCCTGCCTCACCCCGCACCAGTCATTGAACTTGACGTCACAAATCCGGAGCACCTCGCTGCGCTTTCCTCTGAAGTGAAAAAGCATCTCCCTCACCTCGACGGCGTGGTGCATTCGATCGGCTTCGCACCGCAAGCCGCACTAGGTGGAAACTTCCTCAACACCGAGTGGGAAGATGTTGCGATCGCGTTACACACCTCGACCTTTTCTTATAAATCACTCGCGGTTGCCGTCCGCGATCTCTATCCAGCTAGCGGCGCCAGCATTGTGGGCTTAACCTTCGATGCCACCGTTGCCTGGCCAAAATATGACTGGATGGGCGTAGCCAAGGCGGGTCTGGAATCTGCCAATCGCTACTTAGCTCGCGACTTGGGTAAAGAGAATATCCGCGTCAATTTGATCGCTGCTGGACCGATCACCACGATCGCCGCGAAATCGATCCCTGGCTTTGAAGAATTTGAAAATGTGTGGAACTCCCGCTCGCCTTTGAGTTGGGATTTTGGCGATCCTGAGCCTGCCGCGCGCGGGGCGATCGCCCTTCTCTCTGATTGGTTCCCCAAGACCACGGGTGAGATCATCCATGTAGACGGGGGAGTTCACGCGGTCGGAGGCTAAAGGCCCGATTTCGTCCTTTTAACGCCTGCAGGGTATCCTTGGGCCATCAAGTGGAGTTTGTCGCTCCCACCTCATCGGCTTCGGCTGATTGGTCAAGAACCTACTCACCAAAATGGTGGGTCTATTTTTGTGCGACTCATCTCTCCTTGCGAAAAGCTATTTTTTCTAGAGAGGAAGAGTTATCAGCGCTGAACAAAGAATCAACGATCGGATCCGAGCCTCGGAAGTTCGTCTGATTGGTTTTTCTGGTGAACAAGTCGGAATCGTTACTACTTCAATTGCCCTTTCCATGGCAGAAGAGGTAGGCCTCGATCTCGTCGAAATTTCACCGGATGCCAAGCCACCCGTTTGCAAGATCATGGATTTCGGAAAATACAAGTACGAGATCGCACAGAAGGCGCGGGAAGCCAGGCAGAACCAGACCCACATTGTGGTCAAAGAGATTCGTTTTGGATTGAAGATTGAGCCTCATGACTATGAGACGAAGAAAGCTCACATCGAGCGCTTCCTCAAAGGCGGAGACAAGGTGAAGGTAACCGTTCAATTCAAGGGAAGAGAGCAGACTCGTCCAGAGATGGGCTACCGATTGTTGATGAAACTTTCGGAAGAGATTGCAGAATTTGGCTTTGTTGAGTTTGCGCCAAAGAAGGAAGGAAAGAGCATGACGATGGTCTTGGGTCCGGTTCTGAAGAAGAGCCAGGCAGCTAAGAAGCCAGCGTCAAAGCCAGTCACTCCTCCGGCGAAAGCGACTCCAGTAGTCGAAGAAGTTGAGCCCGTAGTTTTAGAGACAGAAGAAGTTTCCCAGTAATTATCTAGAGATCCAATAAGTACCCACAGGAGGTATGAAGTGCCAAAGATGAAAACCCATAGCGGGGCTAAGAAGACATTCCGTCTGACTGGCACCGGCAAGATCATGCACAAGCGCGCTGGTAAGCGCCACCTTCTCGAACACAAATCTTCACGCGTTACTCGCCGTTTGAGTGGCGAAGTAGCCGGTAAGAAGACCGTAACCATGACAGCCAAGCGCATGCTCGGTTTGAAGTAAGGAGCAGATAAATGGCTAGAGTAAAACGCGGCGTCCACGCTGCCAAGAAGCGTCGTACAACACTTGAGCGCACCGCCGGTTATCGCGGTCAACGCTCTCGCCTCTTCACAAAGGCGAAAGAGCAACTTACGCACAGTATGGTCTACGCCTTCGATCACCGTAAGGATAAGAAGGGCGACTTCCGCCAGCTCTGGATTCAGCGCATTAACGCTGGTTCCCGTGCACACGGCCTTACCTACAACCGCTTCATCCAGGGTCTTAAGGCTGCTGAGATTGAAGTAGACCGTCGCGTTCTTTCGGAGATGGCAACCAATGATCCAGCTGCTTTCGCAGCTCTGGTTGAGATCGCCCGCCAGCACGTTATAACTGCGTAACACATCGCTTTGTCGCACGCACCTATTACGAGCCTTCATTCGCCCCATGTGGAGCGAGTGAAGGCTCTTTTGGGTCCACGGGGTAAGAAGATTCGCAACCTCGAACGCATATTCGTCGCCGATGGTTTGCAATCGTTGCGGAGCGCTTTAATCCCACATGTTGCGACTGCACCGATTATAGAAATGCTTTACCTCACTGATACCGGTCTTGAGAAATTGCGGTTGGAATTTGCGCAAGAGATACTCGATCGCTACGAGATCATTATGGTTTCTGATCAAGTAATGAATGCAATGACCGATACGCAGTCGCCACAAGGCATCTTGGCGCTCTGCAAATATTTACCCACTGACCTCTCTCGATTTTCAAATCTCTCCTTGAAGAAGGTTGCCTACTTTTGGCAGATTCAAGATCCAGGTAATGCGGGAACTGCCATTAGAACCGCTGATGCATGTGGCTTTGATCTGGTGATCTTTAGTGATCAGAGCGTAGATATTTACAGTCCCAAAGTCGTTCGCTCTACAGCAGGATCTCTCTGGAATATTCCGGTGGTCGATGATGTCCCGCTTGATCTGCTAGAAGAATTTTCTTATGAGCATCACCTGGCGCTCGTAGCCCTCGATGGCACCTCGGATCAACGGCTGGAAGATATAGACAAATCCGAACCGACCATCCTGGTCTTCGGAAATGAAGGTCGCGGATTACCAGAACTTGCCCCCGCCTTTCGCAGTATCGCAATCCCTATGCGCGGTCACGCCGAGAGCTTTAATGTGGCCAGCGCCGCCGCCATTTCTATGTATTTCCTCTCTAACTAACTCGGTTTTTAGTAAGATCCCATCTCATGAGCCTCTCTGCGCAATCCATTGAAGATGCCAAGGCCCATGCACTCACCGCCATTGCAGCCGCCAACTCCCTCGAGGAGCTTAAAGAGGCCAAGTTGGCTCACGTGGGGGATAAGTCGCCTATCGCACGCGCCAATCAACAACTAGGAACTTTGACTCCCGAAGAGCGCGCCAATTTTGGAAAGATTATCGGACAAGCGAAGAACATCGTCACCATGGCTTTCGATGCACGAACGCAGATACTCGAGAGTGAGCGCGATGCTCGCGTACTGGTCGAAGAGCGCGTGGACGTTTCTATTCCCGCCCGACGCGCCCCCAAGGGCGGCTTGCATCCTTTGACAATTCTTACCAATGAGATTTGCGATCTCTTTTTGGGCATGGGGTATCGCGTAGCAGAGGGGCCAGAGTTAGAAGCGGAGTGGTTGAATTTCGACGCTCTCAACCTGCCCGCGGACCATCCAGCGCGCACTATGCAAGATACATTTTTTGTGGAGCCGCTTGATTCGCACTTGGTTCTTCGAACTCACACCTCACCGGTACAGGTGCGAACCATGTTGGAAGAGAAGCCACCCATTTACATTATCTGCCCCGGACGTACTTATCGGGCTGATGAGTTAGATGCAACCCACACCCCTGTCTTTTCGCAGGTTGAAGGTCTTGTCATTGATAAGGGAATCACCATGGCCGATCTCAAAGGAACGCTCGATCACTTTGCACGTTCTATCTTTGGCCCCGAGGTAAAGACTCGTTTGCGCTCTTCATTCTTCCCATTTACAGAACCCAGCGCTGAAGTGGATTTCTACTTCAACGGACGCTGGATCGAGTGGGGCGGCTGCGGCATGGTCAACCCCAAGGTGCTAGTTGCTTGTGGAATCGACCCCGATGTTTATAGCGGCTTCGCCTTTGGAATGGGTCTGGAAAGAACCTTGATGGTTCGTCATGGAATTACGGATATGCACGACATCGTCGAGGGCGATGCGCGCTTTTCACAGAGCTTTGGAAGCGGTGTGAAATGAAAGTTCCTCTCTCGTGGCTGCGCGAATATGCGGATATTTCTAGTTCGATCTCACTCGCAGATATCGAAGAGGCCTTTGTAGCAGTTGGATTCGAGGTTGACGGTGTTGAAGAGCAGGGGAGCGATCTCACCGGCCCGCTAGTCGTCGCCAAAGTACTCTCCATTGAGCAGGTCGAAGGTCAGAAGAAATCGATTCGCTATGTCGGATTGGATTGCGGAGAACCGGAGATTCGTTTTGTCATTTGTGGGGCTACCAATTTTGCGGTGGGAGATTTAGTAATCGCATCTCTGCCTGGCGCAATTCTTCCAGGTGGATTTGCAATCGCTGCCCGCGAAACTTATGGCCATACATCAAATGGAATGATCTGTTCGGCCCGTGAACTGGGATTGGGTGAGGATCACACTGGCATCATCGTTCTGAACGAAGGCGCACCTGGTGACGATGCGATCGCGCTCCTCCAAATCAACGATGCCATCTTTGATGTAGCCGTGAATCCAGATCGGGGCTATGCGCTCTCAATCCGCGGATTGGCGCGCGAATTGGCCGCCTCTCTCAAAGTCACCTACCGCGATCCTGCCGAAGAAGTTTCTCTGACTGCCCTTGATATTAATAAGTCTGGTGTGCAGGTTGTTATCGATGATCCTTCCGCAGTGAGTGTTATTTATATTCGCACTCTCAAGGATTTTAACCCTGCCTCACCCTCACCACTCTGGATGCGCCGACGGGTCGAAAAATGCGGAATGCGCTCTATCTCGCTCGCGGTAGATGTAACCAACTACGTGATGCTCGAACTCGGTCAGCCTTTACATGCCTTTGATGCAGCAACGATCAAGGGATCCATACATATCAGACGCGCTGATCGCGAAAACGAATTTAAGACTCTCGATGGTCAACTGCGTAAGTTGTCGCCAACTAATCTTGTGGTCGCGGATGAATCGCATGCCTTAGCGCTAGCCGGCACCATGGGGGGGCTGGATTCTGAAGTCACCGAATCGACCACCTCATTGGCAATTGAGGCGGCCCGCTTTGACCCAATTGCCGTGGCAAAGAATTCCCGATTCCATCGCCTCTCCTCAGAAGCTTCACGTCGATTTGAGAGAGCGGTTGATCCTGCCTTGGCTGCCATTGCGAGTGCTCGCGCTACGCAATTATTGATAGAACTCGGTGGCGCCAGCTATGTTGGAAGCGCCGCAGCCGGTGTGATCCCAGCAATGACCGCCATTTCATTCGATCCACAATTTGTCTCCCGTTTGCTCGGGATAGCAGTTCCAAATAATACTGTTGCAGCTCATCTGCAGATCGTCGGATGTGAAATCGCAGAGCAGAATTCAAATACTTGGTTAATAACGCCGCCAAGCTGGCGCAGCGATCTACTGACACCTTCGGATCTTGTAGAAGAGGTGGGCCGGCTCATTGGACTCAATTCGATAGCAGGAACTCTCCCGCAAGGTCGATCTTCTGCAACCCTCAGCCCGCTGCAATATCGCAAACGTGGAGTTGCTCAATATTTGGCGAATCTCGGCTTCTCTGAAGTTTATAACTACCCGTTCGTCAATCAAGAGATGGTTGATACCTTAGGTTTCACTGGGGCGCGTGCCGCCAGTTTCAAGTTAGCTAATCCCATGTCGGATCAAGCACCACTATTGCGAACGCACCTATTGCCTGGTCTCCTCGAAACAGCAAAACGTAATTTAGGTCGTGGAGCAAAAGAGTGTGCGATCTTTGAGATCGGCTCCGTCTTTCGCGATGTAACCAAGTTGGCGCATGTATCTCGCGTTAGCACTGCAGCGCGACCAAGCGCGGAAACTATCGCTGAGATCTACGCTAGCGTTCCTCCGCAACCGCTCTTCGTTGGATCAGTTGTCGTTGGTTCTTTAGATCGAGATGGCTGGTGGGGTAAGGGTCGGGCATTCGATTGGTCCGATGCCACACAGATGGCGCTTTCGATCATCGAGTTAACCGGCAACACAGGCGTGATCGTCCAATCAGATTTGGCTCCCTGGCATCCCGGCCGCTGCGCCGAGATTCAGGTAGCAGGGAAGCCTGTTGCCCACGCCGGAGAGCTACACCCTCGGGTACTCGAAGCGCTGGGACTACCACCGCGCAGCTGCGCCTTTGCGGTGATTCTCTCGGAACTACCCGTAGTTCCCTCCAAGAGCGCGAAACCGATCTACACAATGCCTGCGGCCACGCAAGATGTCTCGCTCATAGTCGACGGATCGATTCCTGCATCTAAGGTGGAAGCCGCTCTGGTTTCTGGGGCTGGGTCGCTGCTGGAGTCCATCACCCTCTTTGATCGTTACGAGGATTTAGGCGATGGGAAAGTTTCGTTGGCATTCACGCTGACCTTCCGAGCTCCCGATCGGACGCTCACCGCTGATGAGGTGTCTGGATATCGCGAATTAGCGGTGGCCGCTGCCGCCCAAGAATGTGGAGCAATCGTTCGCGCATAATTATGCACATTTTTGCATAATTATACATTCTCTCCTAGACTACAACCATGAAAATTGGCATCGTAGGCGCAAGTGGCTATTCGGGTGGAGAGCTACTTCGGCTATTGGATAAGCATCCATTTTTTCAGGTGGAATATATTGCGGCAGGTTCTCAAGCGGGCTCCTTAATTACCGAGGTGCATCCGCATCTGGTTACATTTTCAGGTCGCGAATTCGAAGCCACCCAGATCTCCCGCATGAATGCCTGCGAATTAATATTTTTTGCGCTCCCTCATGGCGAGTCCGCAAAGTTGATTGTCGAACTAAATCCCGAAATTAAAGTGATCGACCTCGGCGCCGATTTCAGACTCAACTCCTCGGCTTCCTGGGAGAAATATTACGGCGGGTCTTATGCCGGCTCATGGGTTTATGGCCTGCCAGAGATTTTGGGGCAACGAGAGAAGATTTCGCAATCCGCGCGCGTCGCCAATCCAGGGTGTTACGCGACGGCAATAGCGGTAGCGGCTACGCCAGCGCTCCTTCGTGGAATCATCGATGCGGGAGATATTGTCGTTGTAGCCGCGTCAGGAACAACAGGTGCGGGTCGCAAGGCAAGTACAAGTTTGCTCGGGAGCGAGGTTATGGGGTCGCTCACCTCTTATAAATTTGGAGGAGTGCATCAACACATTCCAGAGATCGAAGAGACGCTGGGAATTGTCGTTGGAGGACCCGTCAAAATCTCTTTTACCCCAATTTTAGCGCCTATGCCTCGTGGCATATTGGCGACAGTTACTTCAAAGCTATCAAAGCCCATGAGTACCGAAGAGGTACAAGAGATATACCGCGATTACTTCGCGGGCGAAGAATTCGTAACTGTACTAGCGGGAGATGTGCTACCGAAGACATCTGCAGTACTTGGATCTAATAGCGTGCAATTGCAAGTTGCTGTTGATTCCCACACCAATCGCCTCATAGTTTCCGCGGCCATCGACAATCTGGGCAAAGGTGCTGCTTCGCAAGCGATTCAAAATGCGAACATTATGGTGGGCATCGCAGAACGCTCCGGATTATCTGCTGTTGGGATCGGGTCATGATTGTTATTAAGTATGGAGGACATGTTCTCGAAAGCGCAGAAAGCAACGATTTGATCATCGCTGTTATTTCCAAATTTCATCTCTCGGGCGGCAAAGTTGTTCTGGTGCACGGCGGTGGTCCCGCAATCGATGCCGAATTGAAGTTTCATCAGATCCCAACAACCATGTCGGCGGGCTATCGCATAACTACTCCTGAAGTGATGGATGTTGTGCAAAGAACGCTCTCTGGCAGTGTTTTAAGAGATCTCACCAATAAATTCATCGCACACGGGGTGAACGCGGTAGGTATCTCATCTGGGGACGGCAAGACTTTACGGGCCCACAAATATCAGCCCCTGGTCAATGGCGAGGCTACTGATATCGGTCTAGTCGGTGAAGCCGAGCAGGCAGACGCCACTTTCCTGAATTTGCTGCTGGATAACGGATATCTTCCTATCGTCTCTCCGGTTGCCGTGCAGTCCGATGGACAAGCGCTCAACATCAACGGAGATATTGCAGCTGGGTCAATTGCTGGCGCGCTCGGAGCCGATGAAGTGCTCTTCATTACCGACGTCGCGGGCATTTACAGAAGTTGGCCAGATCTTTCAACTTTCATTGCAGAAATTAGCCTCTCTGAATTGGAAGAGATCGCGCCAACATTTGCCGACGGAATGGCTCCTAAGGTGCGCGCAGTTATAACAGCACTCACATCGGGTGCTGCGCAGGCCCGCATTATTGATGGCAGAGATGGCGCCAATCTGGAATCAGCCTTTCACGGCGTAGGGGGAACGGTGGTAAAAGCATGAAGAACCAAGAGCGTTGGCATGTAGCGATGCAGAATAATTATGGCATTCCACCGATCACGCTGGTGAAGGGAAGAGGCGCAGAGGTCTGGGATGACAACGGAAAGCGTTACCTAGATTTTCTGGGGGGCATCGCCACCAATGTTCTTGGGCATGCCCACCCAGTGATTGCGAAAGCTGTCTCCGATCAAATTGGGAAGTTGGGGCATGTAAGTAATCTCTACTCCCACAAGCAGGGCATCGAACTAGCCGAGAAGTTACAGGATCTTGTTAATGATTCCAGCGCGCGCATCTTCTTCTGCAACTCTGGCGCAGAGGCTAACGAAGCGGCGATAAAGATATCGCGCCTTACCGGTCGAAAAGAGATTATCGCAGCGACTGGCGGATTTCATGGAAGAACAACTGGCGCACTTTCAATTACCGGACAAGATGCGAAGCGAACTCCATTTGAACCACTGCTATCTGGAGTGAAATTCGTAGAGTTTGGCGATGCATTGGCTATGCGCAAGGCGGTCTCCAAGAAGACGGCGATGGTGATTATCGAGGCGATTCAAGGTGAAAATGGCGTTGTGGTTCCAGAGGCGGGATATCTACGCAAGGTACGCGCTATCTGCGATCAAAACGGCGCACTTTTGGTAATTGATGCTGTCCAAACTGGAATGGGACGCACGGGCGAGTGGTTCGGTTATGAATCTGAAGGAATCAAACCCGACATGATTACCTTAGCGAAAGGTCTCGGTGGAGGACTCCCACTCGGCGCAATGATTACCCTGGGGGACAGGTCGCCAGCATTTAAGCCAGGAGAGCACGGATCAACTTTTGGTGGAAACCCAGTCTCGTGCGCCGCTGCAAACGCGGCCATCGACTTCATTGTAAAAAAGGATGTACTAAAAAAGGTTGCTACATCTGGAAAATATTTAAAGGTGATGCTCGCGAAGGTTCCCGGGGTCGCGCAGGTTCGCGGTAGGGGACTGCTTTTGGGCATCGTTCTCGATGCAAATGTGGCAACTGCGGTTGCCACCAGGGCCATGAGCAATGGCCTGCTTATCAACGCTCCCAGCAGGAATGTAATTCGCATTGCCCCGCCGCTGATTGTGAGTAAGAAAGAACTTAGCGAATTCGTCAAAGTCTTCGCTCGAACATTGAATGAGGTGCTCAATGGTTAAATCACTCAGCAACCCGACTGAAAAGCGCAAGAGGATCATTCATGATCTCGTGAGTGCAGGGAAGGTCCACTCACAGGCAGATCTTGTGCGCGAGCTCAAGGCGAAGGGTTTAGAGGTAACCCAGGCAACTGCAAGTCGTGACCTGCAAGAGTTGGGAGCCATGCGCAGTACTAGCCGTGATGGAGAAGTTCGATACATTCTTGGTTCAACTACCCAGGCATCATCTCCAGGGGATCTCATTCTTTCCATCGCATCAAGCGCTAACACCGTTGTGCTGCGCACCCCGCCTGCTGCTGCGGCCTTCGTCGCGAGCACCTTGGACGCTGCAATTGTTGCCAGAGAATTATCGACGGCAATTGGGACAATTGCAGGAGATGACACGGTCTTGGTTATTTCATCTACGGCAACGGGCGGCTCTGCTCTCGCTAAGAAGATTGCATCAATGTTTGGAAAGGGAAAATAATGTCACTTTGGGGCGGACGTTTTGCGACAGGACCCAATGAATCGGTGGCCAAGCTCTCCAGAAGCGTGCACTTTGATTGGCGTTTAGCTCCCTACGACATTCGCGTTAATGTCGCGCACGTTGCAGGATTACAGCGGGCCGGAGTCATTAAGAAGGAAGATGCCGAGCAAATTACGACAGCTTTGAACGAACTGGCGCAGGAAGTTGCCTCTGGTTCATTCACATACATTGATAGCGATGAAGATGTGCATAGCGCCATTGAACGGGGATTAGTCGGCAAATTAGGTGCTCTGGGCGGAGCGCTGCGGGCGGGGCGATCGCGTAACGATCTTGTGGTGACTGATTTTAAGTTGTATCTCATAGATCATTTACTGGAAGTCGCACATGAAACTCTAGAGTTGACACAAGTCCTTGACAGCGCCGCAACAAAGCAAATGGGACTAGTTGCTCCGGGCTTTACACACTTGCAACATGCGCAACCAATTCTCTTCTCTCACGAATTGGCGAAGCACTCTCATTCGCTTTTGCGTGATGTCGATCGCGTGAAAGATTGGTTGACCCGTAACTCCGTTTCACCATTGGGATCAGGTGCCTTGGCTGGGTCATCACTTGTTCCAAATCCAGAGATCATCGCCGCCGAGCTAGCCTTCCAAGGTGTAACTCGCAACAGCATTGATGCCGTTAGCGACCGTGATTTCGTTGCAGAAGCCCTATTTATTTTTGCCATGCTGGGAGTTCATCTCTCACGTATCGGCGAAGAGTTCACTATTTGGAATACCCAAGAATTTGGTTGGGTAACTCTGGATGATGCCTTCTCGACGGGTTCCTCGATCATGCCGCAGAAGAAGAACCCAGATATCGCAGAGTTGGCACGCGGCAAGGCAGGTCGATTCATCGGTAACTTAACCTCCCTCCTCGTAACACTTAAAGGTCTGCCCTTCGCTTACAACCGGGATCTCCAAGAGGATAAAGAGCCGGTCTTTGATTCCGTTGAAGAGCTCTTGATCCTGCTCCCTGCAGTAAGAGGGATGATCGAGACCGCAACCTTTAACTCCACGATGATTTCCGCGGGCGTACTCGATGGGCACGCTCTGGCAACTGAGATCGCTGACTTCTTGGTGCGCAGCGGCGCTCCTTTTGCACAGGCTCATGAAATCTCTGGAAAAGCGGTCGCTTTGGCCGAGTCCAAGGGGCTAGATGTGCACGAACTCACCGATGCCGAATTTGCCGGAATTGACGCCAGACTGACCGGAGAATTACGGACGGTTCTCTCTGCCCAAGCAGCCCTTGATTCACGGACTTCGATCAATGGCACCTCGTCCAAGAGCGTGACAACCCAACTTGCTCAACTAGATACGAAAATTCGCGGATATTCCAGCTGGATTGCCAGCGAGCGTAAACGCTTTTCGGGCATGATGGGCGCATGACTTCTGCACTTATTGCTGACCTCGAATGGCGCGGCTTAATCGCGCAAACTACCGATAGAGATGCGCTCCTGAAGCAACTCAATGGTGGACCAACTGCGTTCTATATTGGCTTTGATCCAACGGCGCCATCACTTCATCTCGGCAATCTAGTCGTCCTGCTTGTGATGCGTCGTTTTCAACTCGCCGGACACAAGCCACTTCCACTTGTTGGTGGAGCGACGGGCTTAGTGGGAGATCCCAGTGGAAGAAACGAAGAACGCTCTCTCAATGAGGCCGATGTCGTTGCGCACTGGGTTGAACGCATTCGCACACAGCTCTCCAAGTTTCTAGACTTTGAAGGCGGTGCTAACGCCGCTCTCATGACGAACAATTTGGATTGGACTAAGCCGGTATCAGCGCTAGATTTTCTGCGCGATATTGGAAAACATTTCAGCGTTAATCAGATGCTCTCTAAAGATAGTGTTTCATCGCGGTTAGAGAGCGGTGGTATTAGTTATACAGAGTTTTCATATCAAGTATTGCAGGCCTTTGACTTCTTGGAGTTGTATCGCAGGCACGGTTGCACCTTGCAATTAGGTGGAAGTGATCAATGGGGAAATATTGTTGCGGGGTTAGATTTGATCCGCAAAGTTGAAGGTGCTACTGCGCACTGCTTAACAATTCCATTATTGATGAAGAGCGATGGAACTAAGTTTGGTAAAACCGCGGGAGGTAGTGTCTGGCTAGATCCAGAGATGACTTCCCCCTATGCGTTCTATCAATTCTGGTTGAACAGTGATGACGCAGATGTTCCTAAGTATTTAAAGGTTTTTTCATTTAAGAGCCACACGGAAATTTCTGAACTTATTGCATCGCACGAAGCTAATCCTGGGTTGCGAGAAGCCCATAGAGCGCTGGCACGCGAGCTAACCACCTTGGTACATGGTGCAGGGGAGTGCGAAGCCGCAGAGCGCGCAGCAAAGGCGTTATTCGGCCAAGGAGAACTCTCTGAGCTCGATGAAAAAACACTTGCATCGGCTCTCTCTCAACTTCCTAAGACCACAATTGCTGCAGGAAGTGCTTTCCCCACTTGGGTCGATCTTTTAGCCGCTACTGGAGTCGTGGATTCGAAGTCAGCGGCCCGCCGGATCGTTAAAGAAGGTGGCGCATATCTCAATAACGTGAAAGTCCCCACGGAGGACTTCACTCCTACGCATGAAAACCTGCTTTTTGGCCGTTTTCTGCTCTTGCGCAAGGGAAAACGCGACCTGGCGGCGGTAGAGGTTATCTAGGGGAGATTTCCAGCCCACTTCTTAAAGGCGCTGAAACCCTTATAAATCAAGGGTTTCAACGCCTTCTTTTCTTTGAGTGGGTTTTCCGATAGTTGCGAAACGCCGCATTTGCCATGATTTGACCCTTTAGGGGCAGACGGGTTATGGTACGACCTCGCTCGCGGAACGGACTGAAAGAGGCCGTGCGACGACAATTCTGTGAAATAGCGTGTGTTTGGTCCTGGTCTATGTGAAATTGACCTACTGTCCATATTGCATTAAGTTAAGCAGTCTGCCCTGCAAACGGTGAGAAATTACCGTGAGTGGAGCGCGCTCGTACCTTGAGAACTCAACAACGTGCAAAAATCAATGCCAATAAAAGGGCTTATATAGGCGTGTTCGCATGTCTGTAGTAAGTCCAAATTCCTTTGTATTTTCTCTCTTTGAGATCATTACAAAACAAAAACAATTGGTAAAACATAAACAGCTATAAACGCTAGTTTTGTTTTTTGCCAGATCACAACTTTCTATGGAGAGTTTGATCCT
>JBAXVT010000016.1:0-22771 GCA_037128715.1 Actinomycetes bacterium | reverse complement strand
CGTGAGATCAGCCAGTCGCGCAGGCGATAGTTCTTGGCAGACTTACCGAGATTCTTCGCAGCCAACTCCTCGATGATCTTTGCAATCGCATCTTCCTTAGGCAATCCATTGAGCGAACCAGAGTTTACGAGCACTCCATCGCCAGCGGTAGCAATTCCTGTAACCGCAGGATCTTCATCGCCCGTATCGACTACTACGCGGACAGATAAACCCATCGCACGAGCAAAATCTAAGTCGCGCTGATCGTGCGCAGGAACGGCCATGATCGCGCCAGTTCCATAATCCGCTAACACATAGTCAGAGGCCCAGATCGGCAGCTTCTCGCCATTAACCGGATTTGTTGCATAACGCTCTAGGAAGACGCCACTTTTAGGGCGATCGGTGGCAAGACGATCGATATCGCTCGCCGCCTTGGTCTCATTGAGATAGGTATTGAATGCCGCTTCTACTGTTCCGCCTGCTGCGAGTTCGGCAGCGAGCGCGCTATCAACAGCCACAACCATAAATGTTGCGCCGTACAAGGTGTCAGGCCTGGTTGTATAAACCGTGATTGGCTCCGCACGACCTGCGATTGCAAATGTTACTTCTGCACCTTGCGAGCGACCGATCCAGTTGCGCTGCATCTGCAGAACTTTCTCCGGCCACTTACCTTCGAGTTCTTTCATATCGTCGAGTAAACGATCGGCGTAGTCAGTAATCTTTAAGTACCACTGATTGAGTTTCTTCTTTGTAACAGGAGTATCGCAGCGCTCGCATAACCCAGCGACTACCTGCTCGTTAGCAAGAACCGTCTGACAACTTGGACACCAGTTGACTGCAGAGTCTTTGCGATAAGCCAGACCCTTCTTATAAAGCTCGAGAAACAACCATTGATTCCACTTGTAATACTCGGGGTCAGAGGTATGCAACACGCGATCCCAATCGAAAGAGCAGGCGTAGCGACGCATCGACGATTTTTGTACATCAATGTTTTCATAGGTCCACGCGCGTGGATCTGTACCGCGTTTGATTGCCGCGTTCTCGGCAGGCAGACCGAAGGAATCCCACCCGATGGGGTGCATAACATTGAACCCCTTTTGCACCCAGTACCGAGCAATGACATCGCCTAGCGCATACGCCTCGGCGTGACCCATGTGGAGGTCCCCCGACGGGTACGGGAACATATCCAAGACATATTTCTTGGGACGTGGGTCATCAGGGCGACCAGATTTAAAAGGTTCTATCTGATCCCAGACGGGTAACCACTTCTCTTGTATTCCTTGGACGTCATAAGCCTCATGCATGAGGCGAATTCTCCCATGCCACGCCAGTCAACTCTTCCGCTACCTGCCAGAGGTTGGTTGCCAGCGTTTGGTCATAGGCGAGGGCTTTTCCGTGGGTAAATTTCGGGCTGCCTTTGAGTTCAAAGTATTTATCAGGTCCAAG
Organism: Actinomycetes bacterium; assembly: GCA_037128715.1. Lineage (GTDB taxonomy): Bacteria > Actinomycetota > Actinomycetes > Nanopelagicales > Nanopelagicaceae > PALSA-747. Next base: position 21,346 of record JBAXVT010000016.1, on the reverse strand, counting down.
GAGCGCGGTATGAGTGATTCCAGGGAGCGTGGCCGCGCAGAGCAATGGAAGGGCACCTTCTGCGGGGGTTTGAGCGATCTTTGCGGATATCGCTTCGCTCAGCCGAGAGAAGAGGCTCGTTTCTGCCGTCGCATTGATTAAATTGGTGTGAGACCAGCCTGGATGTGCGGCGAGTGGGATCGCTCCAAATCCGCGGGCCACCCGACGGCGTTCCAGTTCATTGACCAAGACCAGATCGGCCAACTTTGAATCTCCATAGGAAGCCCACGGTGAGTACTTGCCGACTCCAAAACACCGGTCCTTGATCGTGGCTTTCGTCTGATCGCCAAAATTGCCGAGGCGATGGGCAAAACTCGTCGTAACAACCCAGCGGCCCGTCACAAATTTTTCAATTAAGCCGGCAAAGGCAAAATGACCTAAGAAGTTGGTTCCAAGTTGCGATTCAAATCCATCGACCGTCTTTGAAAATGGCGGAACCATAAGTCCAGCATTGAGAAATACCACGTCAAACGGTTCGGTAATAGCAGCTGCTGCTTTGCGGACCGAAGCGAGATTTGCCAGATCCAATTCCAGAAATTCCTGAGCCCCACTGCCGAGCATCGCCGCCACGCCTTTAATCTCGCTACGCGTTGTGATGGTTACATGAGCACCTTTAGCAACGAGCGCTTTAGCACTCGCAAGACCCAGGCCGCTATTGCCGCCGGTAATCAGATATCTCTTACCGGTCTGATCTGGAATCTTCGAGGTGTTCCATCCGGAAGCTAAGTGCGGTTGCGATTTCATGCTTGTCACCAGTTCTTATTCGTTGAGGCCTTTGCCTTTAAGGATTTGCGGAGCGGCTTTCTCTACCCGGGAAACCCTGGTTGCAGGTTGCTTCGCGCTATCAAAGTGCAACACATAGGCGCGTTGCCGTCCGGGTGTTAGCTTTTTGAATGCACCAGTAAGTCCGGGAATCTTTTTCATCGCCACTGCGATGTCTGCAGGAAGCACAAATTCAGCCGCCTTCTTCATGGGAACTTCGACTCCAGATTCCTCAACAGCGATTGCTTCAGCCATATAAGCCTTGATGACCTTCTTCGCCTTTGTGATCTCTTCCAAACTCGTAAATCGCAACTGGCGACCAGACTGCACATTGACGGTCTGTTGAATGAGGATCCCTTTGGGATCTTTCATGATCACACCTTTATGGAAGAAGACCGCGATATATCCCTTAAATGCGTGAAGCAAAAAGACGTTCTTGCCATCTAACGTGTAGCACGGATGCATCCACTTGAGGTCTTCGGTGAGGCCGGTACTTAAGGCGATCTCACGCAGAGCAGCGTATTCGTCATGCCAGGCGGTGGTCTTCCTCATAAAGACATCGACGCGATGGTTCATGGATCAGAGTTTACTCACTTCACTCCAACAATGCATCGCGCGAGACCCGGAACTCTAAATAGTCCATCTTCATAAAAAGCACTGAGATCAGAAATAACGCGTTGCCTAATTCGCGCTTTGGTTCTTGTATCTACTTTCTTCAACGCCGTCACGGCTAGCGAGGCGTGTTCACTCATCATCTCCCAATATTCGTCAGCCGAATCCGTGATCTTAACTACGGGAACATCCCATTCAGAGACAGCAGATAATCCTGCATTCTCATACAAGTTGCTCACCAACTCTGGAGCGGCGCACCGGAACATATTTGGCTCACCAGGCTGGAGCGCGGGTAACTCAATTTCGGATGCAATTGCGCGCATCACTATCATCGTCCACGGATTTTCCTCGGGCTTGATCCAGACCGAAGCACAGAGTCGACCACCGGGTTTCAAGACGCCCACAAATTCCTTGGTAGCTTTCGCCATGTCGGGAAAGAACATATATCCAAAACGTACAGATACGCTATCAAACGTCGAATCACCAAAGGGAAGATCATCAGCGCTACAAACAACAGTTTCGACATTGGCTAAGCCTTGTTCTTGTGATCGCCGCCGTGCGATATCCAGCATCTCTCCCACGAAGTCGGTGAGTACAACTCTCCCCGCTGGAGCCAGTTTTGCAATACTTAAACCGGGCTCGCCAGTTCCAGTCGCAATGTCGAGATGTTGTTGATTCGCCCTGATGTCAAGACTTTTTATGATGGCTTCTCCGACGGGAGCTAATTGCTCCATAATGCTCGCGTCCCACTTATCCCATCCCGAAGAGAGCCCAACCCACGACTCTCGCTGTGCTTCGCGAATTTCATCGGCGTCTGTCATATCGCCTCCGACTCTGTCAGTACAAACCGAGTTCCAAGGCTAGCCTAGGTCTATGGAAATTCGGAGATTCGGATTTCAACGAACTTTCTAAATAGACAGCCCGTATTACTTAATGAGTTTAGATATATTAAATATTGGTAAGTAAAGGGCAATAACCATCCCGCCGATAACTACTCCTAAGAAGGCCACCATCAGCGGCTCGATCATCGCAGTCAATTGCTCCGTTGCGGATTCCACCTCTTGATCGTAAAAATCGGCAATCTTATTGAGCATCACCTCTAGCGATCCGGCATCTTCTCCTACAGCTATCATCTGAACAACCATCGGAGGGAAGACGGGGTAATTGGCAAGTGGTCCAGAGATGGAGTTTCCTTCTCTGACCGATGCTGCAACCTTCTTCAGGGAATCTTGAATAACCCAATTTCCGGAAGTTTCTCCCACGATCTGTAACGCCGCGAGAATCGGAACACCAGCGTGAATCATGTCGGAGAAGTTTCTACTGAAACGTGCGATAGCGATCTTCTTTATTAGCAATCCGAATACGGGCAACCTGAGTTTCACTGTATCAACTCTTCTGCGCACCGGTTCGGTATTTTTGTGTTCGGGCCACCAAAATGAGAATGCGATGCCAAGCACTATCACCAGAGGAACTACCCACACCATGGCTCTGGACATGTAGACAAGCATCATGGTCGGAAGCGGAAGTTTTCCGCCTAGACTACTGAACATCTTCTGGAAAACGGGAACGATGAAAATCAACATGGTTGCTACTGAGACTAGAGACATAATGAGCACGATCACTGGGTAGGTGAGCGCCGATTTAATCTTTCCTTTGAGTTTGACCTCTTTCTCGAAATTCACCGCTATCGAATCAAGCGCTCCCTCAAGAAATCCCCCAGCTTCTCCCGCTCTAACCATGCTAATCATTAAGAGTGGGAATACCAGTGGGTGTTTAGAGAATGCGTCGGAGGTCGAGATTCCGGTCTCTACATCATCGTGAACTTGGCGTATAACTTTTGCAAGAGCACGATTCTCAGTTTGGTCAGCGAGAATGTCCAAAGATCGAAGAATCGAGAGTCCCGCTCCAATCATGGTTGCCATTTGGCGACTCATAATTGACAACTCTCTAAGTTTGATCTTCTTCTTGAACCCGGGCAGAGATATATCTCTCTTCAGCCCCCTATTCTCAGATGATTTAGAAATAGTTATAGGAGAGAGAGCCATGGACGCCATGCGTGACACGACTGCCGCTTCGCTCGGAGCTTCCATCGAGCCCTTGATAATCTTTCCGGCAGAATTACGCCCGGTGTATGTGAACTGCTGAATAGTTGCCATTAGCGCGCCTGTGTAGAGAAAGAATCACCGAAATCAATCGGAGCATTTGCGTTGCGCGAGCCGGATTCTCTGGAGTCGAAACCCTTCAAAAGATTAATAAGTCCAGCGAGGTCGTGAGCTTTTTCAGTCGCGGCTTGATAGGTGATTGCGTTCGATTTGACGAGTTCGGCCAGGTGCTGATCCATGGTGTTCATGCCTTGAGCGCGACCTGCCTGCATCATGGAAACAATTTGGTAAGTTTTACCTTCGCGTATGAGATTAGAAATTGCAGGAGTAGTAACAAGAATTTCGGTCGCTACAACTCTTCCCTTGCCCGATGCACTTTTAACTAACGTTTGACAGACCACACCGCGCAAGGTTGCGGCTAATTGCGTCCGAACCTGCTCTTGTTGATGGGGAGGAAATACATCAATAACACGGTCAATGGTCTGCGAGGCATCCTGTGTATGTAGAGTCGCAAAAACAAGATGACCAGTTTCAGCCGTCGTCAATGCAACTGAGATCGTTTCTAAATCTCGGAGTTCACCGATAAGGATGACATCTGGATCTTGTCGAAGAACGTGTTTAAGTGCAGCGGTAAAACTGTGAGTATCAGATCCGACTTCACGTTGGTTCACAATTGATTTCTTGTGGTGATGCAGGAATTCAACCGGATCCTCAACTGTAACGATGTGCTCTGCGCGAGTTCTATTGATCAAATCAATGAGTGCCGCAATCGTGGTTGACTTACCCGACCCGGTGGGACCAGTAACAAGCACCAGTCCGCGCGGTAATTGCGCAAAGTTTCCAACGGATTCCGGAATTCCCAATTTGTGTAGCGGTGCAATTTCTGAAGGAATAATTCGAAAGGCCCCGCCTACTGCGCCTTGCTGATGGTATAAATTAACGCGAAATCGCGTTCCGTCAGCGAGCATGTAACTGAAGTCCAACTCCAATTCGTGTTGAAATATTTCCTTTTGACTTGGCGTCAGGATGCTAAACAGTGCTGACTCACTCTTCTCTTCTAACCAACAATCCATATTTTCAACAGGTTGCAAACTTCCATCTACGCGCAACATTGGAGGTGAATTTGCCGTGATGTGAAGATCGGAGGCGCCGTGCAGCATTACCTGGCCCAGCGCCGCCACAAGATCGGAATCCGGCGGGTTCAATAAGGTGTTCATCAGGCTACAACTCGCATGATCTCTTCTACGGAAGTTAGCCCAGAGAGCACCTTGGCCCAGCCATCGGCATGCAAAGTGATCATCCCCTGCTCCCCAGCCATAGCTCCGATTTCGGCGCTCGAAGCCTTGCCAACAGCGAGTCTCTGAATCTCCTCAGTCACCGTCATCACCTCGTGGATCGCAATTCTCCCGCGATAGCCGGTCTTGGAACAGATGGCACAGCCAACTGCGCGATAAATAGTGGGGGGACGTATCTCGTCGTTAAACGTGAAATTAAGCGCTTTCAAGTATTCCAGGCTGTAATCAGCAGGCTGCTTGCAGTGAATACATAAACGCCGGCCGAGCCGTTGCGCTACGACACATTCGAGCGCAGATCCAACTAGAAATGGCTCCACTCCCATCTCGATCAGTCGAGTAATTGCACTCGGTGCATCATTTGTGTGGAGCGTTGAAAATACTAAGTGACCGGTCAAAGATGCTTCAACTGCTATCAGGGCAGTTTCATGATCGCGGATCTCGCCAATTAGTACCACATCAGGATCGCTGCGGAGAATTGAGCGCAGAGCGCTGGCGAAGGTCAAGCCCGCCTTGGGATTTACCTGCACCTGATTAATATGTGCCATTCGGTACTCAATTGGATCTTCTACTGTGATCACATTGATCTCGGCAGTCGAGACTGCCGCTAGAGTCGTATAGAGGGTTGTCGACTTGCCAGAACCAGTTGGACCGGTCACCAATATCAATCCATTGGGTTTCCCATAAGAATCCGAATACACTTTTGCGTTGCGTTCCAGCATCGAAAGGTCGCGAATATTAAGTTCTGATTTAGCATTGTCAAGAATTCGCAGGACGATCTTCTCTCCCCATACAGTTGGCAAAGTAGCAACCCGAAGATCTATTTGTCGTCCTTCATAATGAACTGACATGCGTCCGTCCTGTGGCTTGCGATGTTCGGCGATGTCGATGTCACTCATTATTTTCACACGCGAGATAAGACCATTTTGAATGCTCTTCGGAGTACTTGGCATATCATGGAGAACTCCGTCAATTCGATAACGGATCCGAACTTCGTTCTTATTAGGTTCGATATGAATATCGGAAGCACGATCCTGAATAGCTTGGTTTACCAACAAATTTACCAATCGAACTATTGGCGCATCCCCACCACTTGATTCCATCTCGCCGTAAGCAAATTTTTCTGAGAGCGAATTCGTTTCCGCCATTGTTGTCGTGAGATCAATGAGCTCGTCATCCAAACGCAAGAACCGATCAATGGCACCAAGTAGGTCTTTACCCTTTGCTCTAACAGGGGCGACTCGAAGTTGGGTGGCTCTCCAAACATCATCCATCGCTATAACGTTGTCAGGATCCAGCATCGCTAAAACAACACGTCCATCTTTTACAAGCAATGGAAGAATTGAATGCAGGCGACAAATCGCAGCCGGAACCAAATCGATGATCGCTCTATCAAAAGGAAAATTGACTAGATCAAAGTAATCAATTTCAATTGCAGCTTCGGCTTCTTTCTGTCGTTCCACATCAAGTGGGACTGAGTCGAGGATGTGATTGAACTCTTCGATGGACATGGCTAATCGCAAATTCTCGGAAGGTTAAATTTTCGCTGGTGAGGGGTTTTCATCCTGTAAGTATCCACGGAAAATGCACTTTTAACTCTCTTTTTTCTCTCGTAAATGGGCAATCCCCTCGATTTAGTAGACTGTCTGTCTATTCAAGGCTAGAATTGTAAGGGGTAATTCCCTAGCCGGAGTGTCACCTCTCAGAACGCGTTCATCACCATCTTTACCAGCAGTTATCTCCAAATACTTGCGTAGACGAATTAAGAGATTCTCCACCGGTTCATCTGTAATTCATCTCTTTGCATATGCAATGCAAAGTCATTTTTTTAAGATGAGAGATAGCAGTCAGATTAAAGAGAGGTAAAAAGCAGTTGAGGGGTATGCTCTCTTTTGTTCGACGTTAGAGATTTTCGTTGAAGAGGTTTTCAGCAAAATATCCCGAATGGGTTCCAAATACTTCTGCACCATCCAGCGGTAATCTATTGAACGGATAGTCAAATGATTTCTAAACTTTCCATCTTTATGAAGAAGCGTAACAACGAGCGTGAGCTACAAGATAAGGGGTTTACCCTTATCGAACTCTTGGTCGTCATCGTCATTATCGGCATCCTCGCCGCGATCGCAATTCCGGTTTATCTCAATGTCCAGAACAATGCGAAAGATAGTTCTGTGCAATCAGATCTAGCAAACGCAAAGACCGCAGTAGTTGCCCTTCAAACTTCAAATGGCTCACTGCCTACGACAGCGGCCGATATGTCCACCATCGCAAATATTGGCGTCAATGGCTTCACAAGTGGAGCAGCTATCGCCACTGGTAAGAAGATTACCTACACATCAACGACCACATCATTTTGTATCGTCGCTGAAAGCGTTACAGGGTCGATCTTCTACGTAACTGATGCTCTCGGAGTGACCAAGAACACGGCTACTCTCCCTGCCGGTTGCACAGCTCCTTAAAGTTAAAACTGCAATTGCAACGGGGTGAGCTAGTCATAGCCACCCCGTTGTTATTTTCCCAAAATCTAGTTGATTGAATCGGGTGATGAAATGATTACATCGTCTACAAACCTTGATCGCGAGGCTTCGCTAAATCGCGCGCAGGGGTTTGGAATTATCGAAGTTCTCATTTCATTAGCTCTGCTCTCGATTATTTCCGTAGCTTTTGTTCCCCTCCTTTTAAATTCGATGAAGAGCGCTTCTGGAAACACCACTATTGCGACTGCTACGCAAATTGTAAATCGAGAGATCGAGGGTGTAAGAGCTGTTCGTTCTCCTACTGCAACGGCGCCGAGTTGCTATGACGTAACTCAATATCTACAGGCAACGCTGGCCGCGGTTGTAGATCCTCGAGGCGTAGTTCTCCATCCGCAATGGGATGCAACAACGTGTCCTTCTAACTACCCCGGCACAGTTCGCGCCAGAGTCTCTGTTAGCCGAAGTGGACAATTAACCCCGGTTGCGCAAGCCGTCACGCTAGTTTTTGTGAAGGAGGCGACATAATGCTTACCGATAGCGATACGGGATTTGTGGGACAAAAGAGCAAAGGTTTCACCATGCTCGAACTTCTTATCTCATCCGCTCTCTCCATAATTATTTTAGTGATCGCAGGAAGCGTCTTGATCGCTGGATTACGAACGCAAGAAGCGTCGCAAAGCGTTACCGATGCAGCTAATACCGCACAACAAATTGTGCGATCAATCCAAGCTGGAGTGAAGAACTCGTCTGCCATCTCCGTCTCCACCAACGGTGTGACTGGGGCTCAACTTTTAATGACGCGTACCATTAGTTCGAATCCCAATTCGAGCGCACCTTCTTGTCAAGATTGGTATTACACGCCTGCAAACGGCGGACTCCTTTATACGAGACGGACAACACCAGCATCCCCTATCACATTACCGAACGGTGGCCCTGCGGGTATCTGGACGCTGTTAGGTTCTGGAGTAAGTCCAGCCGACTTGGCGACTGGGAAGGTATTCAGCGCCCCCAGCGGAGACCGGGTCGAACTAAAATTTAGTGTTGCCGCTGGATCTCACCCATATGTTCTTATAAACACTATGAACTACAGAACGCAATCAACGACATTGAGCGCTCCATGTTTCTAACCCGTAAACGTTATATAAAGGCCTCTTTCACTTCTTTATACCGCAAAGAGCGCGGTAGTGCTCTTCTTGGAGTTTTTGGTGTCCTAGGCGTGACCACAGTTATGGCTCTCACCGTAACAACAGCTTCCTTGCATGCTCTGGGGTTCTCGACTTCAACACGGGCAGGCGTGGAGGCCGAAGCAGCAGCTGAAGCAGGCGTGGATTTCGCTGCAGCAAATCTTTCAAATTCAATCTGTCAGGCCAATTACTCGAGTAATACCGCACCCATTTATTCCGTCGATATCTCCTACTCAGCGTTGCAAACTTCCCCTGGAGATACCGATAACTCTTGGGTTGCTGGCTGCCCCTCTGATCTAAGCGCAAAGAGATTGAAATTAGTTTCCACCGGATGGGCTTCTAACGTCGGCGTCGCGAAGAACTCATCGCAAGATGTGCGCAAGGTTGAGGCAATATATCCATACACCCCTTCTCCCCCAAGCTACAGCATCATTCCCTCTGGACCCGCGACTTACTCTTACGCGCAGACTGATCCAACAATCAATAACATGGTGCTTACCCAAGGTGGAAGTACCAAGCCTTCAATTGTCTATCGTTCTGGGAGCGCCACCTGCACCTCTGCATCCGAAATCACTGGTGATGTAATTCTGGGAGGCGGCGGTCTAACAGTTACCAGTGGATGCACGATCAACGGCGACTTATTCACATCTGGCGTTGTTAGCGTGCAATCCGGAGAAATTATGGGAAATGTAAATGCGGCCGGGGTGCAAGGTGGAATCTCCGTAACTTTAGCGACACCTGCGGTGGTGGACGGAAGTGTATATGCGGCGGGCCCCGTCTCGATTTCAGGAAGAATCGGGGGCAATGTTGTCTCAGGCCCGGTATCCGGTGACTCAACTTTTTCAAATAAGTCCTCAGTTGGCGGCTCGGTAGTTTCCGCCGGCACGGTCTCTGCCCCAGCCGGGGTTATCAAGGGCACAACGAGCATCAATCGGACTGGGATACTTACCCCGGCAATTCCGGTAGCACCGCCGTGGGTAGATTTTGCCTACGATCCCGCAGGCTGGATTACATCGACAGGTTCCCGATACGCGGTTGTGACCATGACCGGATGTAGTTCAAGCAATTTGAACACTGCTCTTAATACGGCGCAAAGCTCGAATGTACCAATTATTGTGGACACTCGTATCTGCGGCCCTGTCACGGATTTTTCACACCACGATATGATTCTTACGAGCGACGTCGTAATTCTGGCAAATGGTTTTAACTTCCAGACTAACAATATTCAAGCCCCAAGTGCACCGGATAAGCGCCTGTGGATCATTATCCCCGACGGGGTGGCCGATAGCGCACCCACATGCGGAGTTGGCAGTTCCGCCACCCTGGGGCAACACGTCGAAATCGGGCCGCACGTCAATACCTTGATCTATTCGCCCTGTGCGATCAGCAATGGAGGCGATCATCTAAGCGGTCAAATGTATGCCTCCTCGGTAAATACCAGTTCAGAATTTGTACTTATATATCTCCCTATCGGTCTTCCATCTGTGAATTTGAGCACGGGTCAACACCTGGCGCCTTCTGGAACTGGCGTACTCGGTGATCGCACATCCATACGTGACTTATTAGTGGGTTGACATGGCGATAGTCATCGGCGTACTCGGCATCTGTGTTGGATCCTTCTTAAACGTTGTTATATACCGCGTTCCTCTCCGGCGATCAGTCGTCTCACCACCTAGCGCTTGCACGACATGTGGTGTCCGCGTTAAGAGTTATGACAACATCCCGGTAATTTCGTGGCTCCTACTTCACGGCCGATGCCGGTCCTGTAAAGCGCAAATCCCACGACGCTACATTTATGTAGAAGTAGGTACTGGTCTTTTCTTTTGGGTGGTGGCAAACCAATTTTCGACCACTAAACCTCTCTTGCTGATCGCATTTCTCTTTTTAGCAGCCGCAACTATCGCGCTAGCTCTCATCGACGTTGATTCCCATACCCTCCCCAACCAAATTCTCATCCCAATTTTTGTTGCGGGAACTGTACTTTTGGTCGCAGATGGCGTCGCTAGCCGACAGTATGGGGCAATCCTCCGAGCGCTGCTTGCAATGTTATTACTTGGATTGTTCTACCTCGTTCTCAACTTGATCTACCCCGAAGGCATGGGCATGGGAGATGTTAAGTTAGCAGGGCCGCTAGGTCTCTTTTTGGGTTATCTGAGTTGGGGAATTTTGCTGGTCGGAGCACTCTCCGCCTTTCTACTTGGCGGGCTCTTCTCTCTTGGGCTAGTGATATTCCGAGGCGCGAACCGCAAGAGTGGGATTCCTTTCGGGCCCTGGATGTTAACCGGCGCCTGGATCGGAATATTTTTTGGCGCAACCATTTTTCATCGCTACCTCTCCCTCTTTGGGTTGGCCAGCCATGTCTAAGAACACTTTCTCAACAAACGGCATGGAGGAATAGCAATGACAACTAACGCGGTCGGCTTAGATATCGGAAGTACAGGTGTACGCGCCATTGAATTAAGTGGACAACGAAAGACAATGCCGGTTGTAATACGTTCACAGGAAGTCGCTTTGCCAGCAGGAGCAGTCGTAAGAGGTGAAATTCTCGATGGTGAAGTCGTCAGTAAAGCGCTGAAGAAATTGTGGGCGCAGGGAGGATTCAAAAGCAAGAAGGTGGTATTAGGAGTTGGCAATGAAAGTGTTCAAGTCCGCGAGCTGACTGTTCCAAAGATGCCGCTGAAAAACATAAGAGAATCCTTAACCTTCCACGTGATAGATACTCCGAGCGCGCCGGTCGCCGGATCTTTGCTGGATTTCTACCCTGTCTCAGAAGTTCTCGGAGAGCGCGGACCCATGATTAATGGTCTCTTCATCTCTGCGGAGAAAGAAGGAGTCACCGAACTGGTAAGAGTTGTTGAACGCGCCGGTCTCCTGCCGATTGAAATTGAACTGACCCCCTTCGCTCTCAACAGAGTTCTTGTTAGGCGCCCAGAAGTTATGGGAACCGTGGCTCTTATCGATATTGGTGGATCAACTACAAGTGTCACCATCTCCACAAATGGTGAGCCCGTCTTCGTTCGCATGATCTCCGCTGGAGGAGATGATGTAACCCAGGCTTTGCAAGAAGGGTTGAAAATTGGGCGGGAAGATGCAGAAAGCCGGAAGCGGACCCTCGAATTTCATAGAAGTGAGCGTCGAGAGTGGGAAGATGATGAATTAGTGGCTGAAGCAACCAGATGCGAATGCCCAAAATGCATTACATCGGACGAGTCAGACTTCAATCCAAAGCAGAATGGGATTCTCAAGGCGGTCACGGAGGAGCTACTTGCTGGACTGGTAAGCACGGTAAATTACTTCAACAACTCGCGACCTGAAACTCCTGTCTCACAAATAATTCTGACGGGGGGCGGATCTAACTTGGCTGGACTCAGCAGTGGTTTGAGCCAAATTACGCGTCTTCCGATCAATGCCGTCGATCCATTTTCAACTTTCACTATTTCACAGAAGAAACGCTCCCAAGTTTTCAGAATCGACGACGCAATGACGGTCGCACTCGGTCTAGCGTTAAGGAGTACCCCATGATTGGCAAAGGTAAAAGCGTGAATCTCGCACTTGGTGGAGATCCAAATATCGACCTCTTGCCACCAGAATTGCGGGTCAAACGCAGAGGAAGGGTACGCCGCCGCCGAACGAGCATCGGAATCTTCTTTCTTGCCGTCATTGTTTCCGGCTATGCAGCACTAGTTCAGGCACAGGTAATTCAAGCGCGGGAAAACCTTCGCCTCGCCCAGTTGCAAACTCAGTCAATCGTACGCGAGCAAAAGAGCTTTATCGAAGTTAGCCAGGTCAGGTCGAAGATTGACCTGATTAGGGCGGCTCAAAAAATAGGGGTCTCGACCGAGATCAACTGGCATGAATACCTCAATGAGGTTCAAGGGACTCTTCCAGCGAGCGTCAGTGTCGATTCCGTCAGTATCGATTCTGAAACTCCCTTCTCGAGTTATGCGCAACCGGTGTCATCGCTCCAAGGTGAACGAATTGCAACATTGAACTTCACTGCAACGAGTTCTACGCTCCCCCGCGTCCCAGATTGGTTGAAGTCCTTGGCTTCACTACCGGGATTTGTGGATGCCTCTCCAGGATCCATGACGAGGAATGAATCTGGTTCATACTCGGTGAACATAACAATGCATATTGATGAAGCCGCATTCACTGAACGATATTTCCTGGTCGGGAGTAAATAATGAAACAGGGTAGATCAGCGGCCATAGGTGCCCTAGCGCTCATCATCTTAATTATCGGTGGTGGGTGGTTTTTTAAGATCGCACCACAATTAGACCTCCTTTCCAGCATACAAAGAGATCAATCAAATGTCCTAGCATCAAATGCCAGAAATCAATTGGTGCTCACAAAATTGAAAACTGATTATCAGAATATCGGTGATCTGAAGAGCGAATTTGCACTTCTTGGCCGCTCAATACCAGCAAACGCCAGTATTTCGGCATTCATTTCCGAGTTGAACTCTGTGGCAAACAAGCACAGTACAACTATTAAATCTATTTTGGTGAGTGATGCTAAGCCCTACTCGGTCGATACCCGAGTTCCAACAGATAGCGGAGTCAAAGAACCACCGCGGCCTGTGGGTGATCCAAGAATCACCGGTTCAAATTTTGTTATTATCCCGATTCAAATTACCGCATCCGGAAAATACCCTGACGTTCTGGATTTCATCAACAGCATCCAAACCGGTGAAAGGCTCTTCCTAATCTCATCGCTTTCTAGTGCGGGATCGATGGGGAATAAGCCAGCTACGACGACCGCGCAATCTGCCAGCAATAAATCAGGAAAGGTTGATGCTTCGATTGGTGGATTTATCTACGTACTTCTTGATTGATCTCTAAAGTGGAGCTGAGGGGATTTGAACCCCTGACCCCTTGCATGCCATGCAAGTGCGCTACCAGCTGCGCCACAGCCCCAATTTGGTAAATGAGCGGATTTGAACCCGCTCAACTCTCCTATCTTAATTCATCAAGTGTTAAAGGCAAACGCGGGCAGTCATTCCACAATCTGTCGAGCAGGTAGTAGTTTCGCAGTTCTACCGATTGAATGTGAACGACCAGGTCGGAATAGTCGAGCAGGACCCACTGGCCCTTGCCTTCGCGGCGAATTGGCTTCTCTCCTATTTCGGCCAACTTCTTGAAAACTTCGTCTGCGATCGCTTCGACCTGACGCTCATTTGCGGCAGTTGCGATCAGAAAGACTTCGGATAAAACCATCTGCTCGGTCATGTCGATTGCGACGATATCTAGACCCAGCTTCTCGTTGATGACTTCGGCGGCTCTCTGGGTTAATGCTCGAACTTGCTCACTTGCTGCCATAGAGGCCACGCTCCTTGATATAGGTCAAAACTGATTCGGTGAGAAACTCTTTTGGATCTCCACCTGATTCAATGATCTCGCGTACTCTTGTCGCGGAAATATCGAGGGCATCTATCTCGACTTCTGGGAAACCAGATTTTGCTGATTTTTCACCGGGTCTGCGAACAACCAAAACTTCAACTAACTTTTTGAGCGCATCTGCTTTGTGCCATTTATCAAAGTTGGAGGCGGCATCGCTACCCAATATCAAAGTGAATTCATCTTTAGGAAAGAATGGCTTGAGTTGGGCGATGGTGTCGATCGCGTAGGTGGGGCCCGTACGACGAACTTCGAGGTCGGTCAAAACAACCTTCTCTTGCAAAGCGTCAGAGAGATCATCAAGGGCGAGCGTCGCCATTTCGATGCGGTCGAAACCAGATGCTTCGGGCTTTTCGCCGCGCATATATGGGTCGCCAGCAGGCACGACCATGATGGAGTCGAAGCGCTCTGCTAGCGATTCGATGATGTGGAGATGTCCACGATGAATGGGGTCAAAGGTCCCACCCAGTATTCCTACTTTTGCGATCTGCTTAGTCCCGATCTAGGCGAAGTACTAAGAAGAGCAAGAGTCCCAAAACAACGAAGATGGTGACTCCAAAGAAGAGTGGCGAGGCTGGTAGTGGGCGTACAACGGTCTGCGCCTCACGGAAAAGTAGGTTCTTCAGCATTGGGCTACTTTAACCCATCGGGACCGTCGGCGAGTAATCGCTTAAATTGCGCCTCATTGAGCACCCGAACCCCGAGCTCTTCCGCTTTGGCTGCCTTGGAACCTGGCGAATCCCCCACCACCACGTAATCGGTCTTCTTCGAGACGCTGCCAGAACTCTTGCCACCGTGGAGTGTGATTACCTCATCAACACCATCGCGGGTGAAGGATTCTAGAGAACCGGTCACGACCAAGGTCAACCCAGCGAGAGTTTGTGGGTTGGTGTTCACAAAAGTTTCGACCATCGCAACACCGGCCTCACGCCATTTGCGGATGATCACTTGGTGCCAGTCAATACCGAACCATTCGATCACAGATTGGGCGATGATCTCCCCGACGCCATCGACAGCAGCTAACTCTTCGAGAGATACCTTGGTGATCGCATCAACAGAACCAAAAGATTTAGCCAAACTTTGTGCCGCTGTCGGACCGACGTGTCGAATGGAGAGTGCGACAAGCACGCGCCAGAGCGGACGGGATTTAGCGCCTGCGAGAGCAACCAAAAACTTTTCGGCATTGGCGCCTAGGGCGCCATCCTTCTTGGTGAAGAAATCACTGGTGGCTAACTGATCAGATGTGAGGTCGAAGAGATCACCTTCGTCGGTAATCAATCCGCTTTCTAGCAAAGCGCTGGCAGCTTCGTATCCAAGAACATCGATATCGAGTGCGGCGCGCGAACCTATGTAAAAAAGTCGCTCACGCAATTGGGCCGGACAAGATTGGGTATTTGGACAACGGATATCTACATCGCCGACCGAGATCGCCTTGAGCTTTGCACCGCAATCTGGGCACTTGGTCGGCATGACAAATGCGCGCTCGGAACCGTCGCGCTTCTCGACTACAGGGCCAAGCACTTCGGGAATGACATCGCCGGCTTTACGGATGATGACGGTATCTCCGATCAGGATTCCCTTGCGAAGTACCTCTTCTTGATTGTGAAGTGTTGCGTTGGAAACCGTGGAACCTGCAACGACGACGGGCTCCATATAGGCAAATGGCGTGACGCGACCCGTCCGCCCGACGCTGACCTTGATATCAAGTAGTTTGGTAGTGACTTCAACGGGTGGGTACTTAAACGCAATCGCCCATTTGGGGGCGCGCGAAGTGAAGCCAAGTTGATTTTGGATATCGATCTCGTTGACCTTGATAACCACGCCATCGATCTCGTGCTCGACATCATGGCGATTGGTTTGATAGAAATTAATATATTTTTCGACCTCTTTACGGGTCTGCACCACTTTGTAGCGGGTGCTGGTTGGTAGCCCCCAAGAATTCAATAATTCGTAGGCTTCCGATTGACTGGCGAAGGTCGCGCCTTCGATGGCACCGATACCGTGAACGACCATAGAGAGTGGTCGACTGGCGGTAACGCGCGGATCTTTCTGACGCAGTGAACCTGCGGCAGCGTTACGCGGATTAGCGAAGGCAGCTTTGCCGGACTCTTGAATCTCTTCGTTGAATTCGTTAAACGCTTTGAGTGGAAAGAATACTTCGCCGCGAACTTCTAGAAGCGAAGGAATCTTCTTGCCTTTTAACTCGTGCGGGATTACCGAGATCGTCTTGATATTGAGCGTGACATCCTCGCCGGTGACACCATTACCGCGAGTGAGTGCCTGGACTAATTTGCCATCGCGATAAAGCAGATTGATAGCCAGGCCATCGACTTTAACTTCGCAGAGCCAAGAATTGGCGACATTGGCCTTATCGATCCGATCGAACCAAGTTTCTAGTTCGTCGAAGCCAAAGACGTTGTCGAGTGAGGTCATCTTCTGGATGTGGTCGCGCGCTTGGAACCCCGTAGCAAATCCCCCGCCGACTATCTGGGTGGGTGACTCAGCAGATCTATATTGCGGATACTTATTCTCTAAAGCTTCGAGCTCTTTAATCTTGGCATCGAACTCGGCATCGCTGATAATTGGTTTGTCCAAGACGTAGTAGCGAAATTGGTGGTCGCGTAGCTCTTCGCCTAAAGCGGCGATCTGATCGGCAATCAAGGCTGACATGCGTTAAAACTACAGGGTAGCGCTGACGGTGGCCGAGCCGACAACCCGATCACCATCGTAAATAACGAGTCCCTGGCCAGTTGCTAGTCCAAAGAGCGGTTCATCGAGCACTGCGACGATTGATGTATCCGTTGTTGTGTAGGTACATGGCAGCGGCGCACCATGTGCGCGGATCTGCGCAAAGCCGCGATGTTCGGTATCTGAAACGGGTTGTACGCCGCACCAGATTGGCTTCTCCCCCGTGATGACGCTAACTGCTAAAGCCTCTTTAGTACCGACAACAACGGTGTTGGACTTTGGTTCAATCTTTAATACATAACGTGGAACTCCACCCGCAGCGGGAACGCTTAAGCCCAGCCCACGGCGTTGACCGATTGTGTAGGTATAAGCCCCTTGGTGCTCGCCAACTTTTACGCCGTCCTCATCAACGATAGGTCCGACTTCGCTACCTAACTTCTCGCGCAGCCAACCCGCATTGTTGCCTGATGGAATAAAGCAGATGTCGTGGCTATCTGGCTTGTTGGCGACATAGAGTCCGCGCGCTTTCGCTTCCTTGCGCACATCTTCCTTCTTGGTGTCACCCAGCGGGAACATCGCTCCAGCAATTTGCTTTGAGTTTAAAACCGCTAAGACATAGGACTGATCTTTGAGTGGATCGACTGCGCGATGCATGGTGCGCCCGATCTCGCTCTCTTTCATGATCGCATAATGGCCGGTAGCGACCGCGTCATAACCCAGCGCGCTGGCGCGATCTAAGACCGCTTCGAATTTAATCTTCTCGTTACAGCGCAGGCATGGATTAGGCGTGCGACCTTGGGCGTACTCTTCGATGAAATTTTCGACGACCCCAGCGTGAAACTCTTCGGCCATATCCCAAATATAGAAAGGAATTCCGATCATATCGGCGGCACGACGGGCATCATGCGAATCTTCGATGGTGCAACATCCGCGCGCACCAGAGCGGTACTTCTGCGGATTTGAAGAGAGGGCGAGATGAACGCCGATGACTTCGTGGCCAGCATCGACAGCGCGCGCAGCAGCGACCGCGGAGTCGACACCACCACTCATTGCGGCGATTACTTTCACTAATTAGCTCCCTTGTAAGCGGCGCGCACGGTAGCGACAACGCCAGCTATTACATCCCCGACCAGGTGAATCTCTTCTGCAGTCGTTGATGTACCAAGAGAGAAGCGTAACGAAGCGCGCACTTCGCGCTCTTCCAATCCCAAGGCCAGCAGCACATGGCTAGGACGCTGTACGCCGGCGCTACAGGCAGATCCCGTAGATGAGGCGATTCCTGCGTTGTCGAGCATCAATAATAAGGAATCACTCTCGGTGCCTGGGAAGGTGACATTGAGGATGCCGGGCAACATGGCAAGTGAACTGCCGTTGACGCGGGCATCGGGAACTGCATCCAATACAACCTTTGCGAGAAGGGAGCGCAACCCAGAAACCTTCGAATAATTCTCCTCGCGATGATCGGCAGCCCACTGCGCCGCAGCAGCAAAGGCAACGATCGAAGGTGCGTTGAGGGTGCCGCTGCGAATATCGCGCTCTTGTCCCCCGCCGTGCAGTACCGGAGTGATATCGATGCCGCGCTTTAATATAAGCGCTGCAACACCTAGCGGTCCGCCGATCTTGTGGGCGCTGATGGTGGCGGATGTAACGCCTATCCCGGCGAAATCAAAAGGAACTTTTCCAAAACTTTGTACCGCATCACTGTGAACCGGAATATCACCTGCGAGCGCAACCACTTCTGCAATGGGTTGAATCGTCCCGATCTCGTTATTGGAATGCATGACGCAGATCAGAGCGATATGTTGGCGTTCGGCCTTGATAATGTCGGCGAGCGCATCGAGATCTATCGAGCCATGAGCCAAAATCGGAATATGAATGACGATCGCACCTTCGTGCTCCTCCAGCCATTCAACTGGTTCCAAAGTAGCGTGATGCTCGAACGATGCGACGACGATGACATTGCGGAGCAAATCCTCTTGCACCGCCTTCCAGTAGAAACCTTTGATCGCGGTGTTGTTGGCCTCGGTACCGCTGCCGGTGAAGATAATCTCCCCCGCCTGGCAATTAAGGATGGTCGCTAGGGTCTCGCGCGCTTCCTCTACCTTTTTACGGACGGCTCGGCCTGCGGTATGCAGGCTGGAGGCATTTCCGAACTCCTTGATCTGAGTCGTCAGGGCATCTAGGGCAACGGGCAGCATCGGCGTTGTGGCCGCGTGATCGAGGTAGATATCCATGGGGTAAGTCTATGAAAGATCCACCTCATGAGTTCACCTGACCTTCAGCAACGCTTTACCTCAAGGGCTACTTCAGGCTTGGTTGAGGGCTGACTATATGGGTCATGAGAGTTGCAATCGTGACCGAGAGTTTCTTGCCTCAGATCAATGGCGTGACCAATTCCGTCTTGCGCGTCCTGGAATTCCTGGAATCCCAAGGCCACCAGGCAATGGTTATCGCACCCGAGTCCGATGGAGGACCGACCGAATACCACGGGGCACGCATCAAGCGAGTGGCGGCGCTACCGCTCCATTCAATCCTTCCCATTGGCCTGCCGGTCGCGGTGCCCTCTCGCAAACTCGAATACTTGATCGATGGATTTGCTCCCGATGTCTTGCACCTAGCCTCCCCCTTTGCACTTGGTGGGTACTCCGCCCGTATCGCTCGTCGCTTGGGCCTACCATCACTCTCCATTTATCAGACCGACCTCGCTGGATTTGCTCGTCACTATGGGCTGAATATCGCGCATAGCTCGCTGCGCAAGATTGTCGGCAAGATTCACACCAGCACCGATCGCACGTTGGCGCCATCGAGCGCGGCCTGCGGAGACCTTCGCGAACAAGGAGTACCTAATGTCCACCTGTGGCGACGTGGAGTTAACACATCGCTCTTTCATCCGTCCCAGCGCGATGAACTACTTCGCCACTCGTGGGGCGCACCAAATAAATTAGTTGTCGGATTTGTCGGGCGCCTGGCCAATGAGAAGCGCATCTCGGATCTAGCTATTCTCGATCGCGATCCGCGCGTACAACTGGTGATCGTGGGTGATGGTCCAGCGCGCGAAAAGTTACAGCGCGAACTTCCCGCTGCGATCTTTACTGGTTTTAAGTCAGGTGACGAACTTGCTGGCGCCTATGCCAGCTTCGATCTCTTTATCCACCCTGGCCCTAATGAAACATTCTGCCAAGCGGTGCAAGAGGCGCTCTCTTCAGGTACTCCCTGCATCGTTCCGCTAACTGGCGGACCCGCCGATCTGGTGACCACAGGTGCCACCGGATACATCATTGATACCAGCGATGCCCAAGCCTTGAAGGCGAGTGTGGACCATTTCATGGCGCGCAGCGACCGCACAGAGATGTCGCTGCTTGCTAGAGATTCTGTGGAGACGCGCACCTGGGGTGCTATCAATCACCAATTGATTGGTCACTACAAAGCAGTGATTGAATCGCGCCAAGGATTTTCACAACCGGTCGGAGCGGTTGCATGAGGATCGTTCACGTCGCAAATTTCTATGGGCCAAACTCTGGTGGAATCAAGACGACGCTGCACGAGCTGGGTCGCGGCTACCTCAAGTACGGACATGATTTTATTTACATCGTTCCCGGTACTCAGTTCTTGCAAGAACAGACGCCTTATGGTCGCAAGATAACGCTTCCCAGCATGATCCTGCCGGGGAGCGGGAGTTATCGCATCATCAAATCCAACAAGGCTTTGCGTAACCTCATCATCGAACTCGCGCCAGATCGCATCGAGATTTCTGACCGTTTTACCCTACTTAACATTGGCAAATTCGCCCATCGTCGCGGAATTCCCACGGTGGTCTTTAGCCACGAAACTCTGCGTGGCTTAGCCAAGCGCTTCCTGCCAGCTTGGCTTCCTCGCAAGAAGATCGTGAATTGGCACAACCGCCGCCTGGCAAAGAATTTTGATCATGTCATTGCAACCACAGAGTTTGCTGCAGCAGAGTTCCGCGAGATCGGCACGAAGAATCTGGTCAAGATTCCGCTCGGAGTTGATCTGGTGAACTTCAGCCCCGAGCACCGCTCACTTCAATTCCGGCAAGAGCTGTTAAAAGGTTCTCACGTTCTCCTGGTTCACTGCGGTCGCCTATCTCCCGAGAAGGAGCCCCAGCGCTCCATTGAAGCGCTCATCGAACTTCGTTCCAGAGGAATTGACGCTCGACTAGTTATCGTGGGTCTGGGTCCGATGTGGAAGAAAATCCGCTTGATGGCAAAAGGTCTTCCCGTTGACACCTTGGGGTATATCGCCGATCGCAAGCGCGTGGCCGCCATTTTGTCGAGCGCCGATGTTTCCTTGGCTCCCGGCCCACTCGAAACTTTCTGTCTCTCTGCACTCGAATCAATTTCTAGTGGAACGCCAGTTGTCGCCTCGGCTAGCAGCGCGGTCGGAGAATTCCTCAAGATCAATCTGAAGCACCCTGCTGGTGCAGTTGCACGTGACAATGGAGTGGCTTTTGCCGATGCGATCGAGTCACTGCTCTATCGCCCGCGGCTACGCACAGTGGCCCGCGGTGCGGCCGAGGCCTTGCCTTGGGATAAGACAATTCAATTGATGATGTTGCTGCATGGCATTGAAGGGATCGGTAGCAATGCACCTTCGGTAATAACCAAGAGAAAGTTGATGATGGCATCATGACAACTCTTACTCCACAAACTCGTCGAGTGCGTTTTACTGTTATCGGAGACTCGGCAGCTTTTGGAACTGGAGATACCGATCTCGCGGGGAATCCCCGCGGATGGGGTTATTACTTAAGTCAGGTCTTTCATGACTCGTGCGAAT
>JBAXVT010000015.1:0-24842 GCA_037128715.1 Actinomycetes bacterium | reverse complement strand
GCCTTTTCAATTCCACGCTTGAGTGCCATTGGGTTGGCGCCAGCTGCTACGTTGCGGAGCCCCTCGCGCACAAGTGCCTGCGCAAGAACTGTCGCGGTAGTTGTTCCATCGCCGGCAACATCGTCGGTCTTCTTAGCAACTTCCTTAACTAAATCTGCGCCGATCTTCTCCCAAGGATCATCGAGGTCAATCTCCTTTGCGATCGAAACGCCATCGTTAGTGATTGTTGGGGCGCCCCACTTCTTCTCCAGAACTACATTGCGACCACGGGGTCCAAGGGTTACTTTTACGGCGTCGGCGAGCGTATTCATTCCTCGCTCCAAGCCGCGGCGTGCCTCTTCGTTGAAGGCGATCATCTTTGCCATATCTGTTTATCTCCCTTTAAGAATCTTTATCACTCACCCTTGGCGAGTGCTAACCAAACTCTAGCGAATGGGGCAAAAGCCTTCCAATCGGAGGGTCTGGAGCTCTTTAAGCCCAGGTGGGTTGATCGAGCGGAACGGTAGAAAGGGTGGGAAAGCCCGGCCTGCTGGGCGCTACCCCAGCGCTGACCGCTAGGGAGGTCATGGCGGCCACCATCGCCCCATTATCGGTACAGAGCAGGGGTGGTGGGGTACGCAACTCGACCTTGGAAGCAGCACAACGGCGCGCGGCCTCGGCACGGAGGCGCGAGTTGGCCGCCACCCCGCCGGCAATGATCAGGGAATCAATCCCCGTCTCGGCAGTCGCCCGCAGCGCTTTGGTCAAGAGAACATCGACGATCGCCTCTTGAAAGGAGGCAGCAACATCGGCTCGATGCGCCGCTGGAGTCTGTTTTAGGTAGCGAGAGACCGCGGTCTTTAAACCACTAAAGGAGAAGTTGTAATCAGAGTCCTGCAAACCGCGTGGAAAGTCGATGGCTCCCGGGTCTCCAGAAAGCGCCAAGCGATCGATAGCTGGTCCACCTGGGAAATCTAGTTCGAGGATGCGAGCGATCTTGTCGAACGCTTCGCCGGCTGCATCGTCGATTGTCGCTCCCAGAACTTTAACTCCGCGCGCCATATCGGTTACTTGAATAATTGAACTGTGCCCTCCGCTTACCAACAATCCAATTGCAGGCTTAAGCGGTCTGGTTTCATCAAGCGCATCAACCGCCAAATGTGAAGAGAGATGATTAACGCCGTAAATGGGCTTATCGAGAGCAAGTGCTAGTCCGTGCGCTGCACTCGTTCCAACCAAGAGCGCACCGATTAATCCAGGTCCAGCAGTTACACCGATCGCATCGAGATCGCGCAAGGAAACATTAGCTTCTACCAGCGCTTGTTTAATCACTGCGGGCATCGCCTCTAAGTGCGCGCGACTGGCGATTTCAGGGACTACTCCGCCAAATCGTGCGTGCTCTTCTACGCTCGAAGCAATTACATTAGCCAGCAAGGTGCGACCACGAACAATTCCCACCGCTGTTTCATCGCATGATGTTTCTATTCCTAATACCAATGGTTGGGTATTCATTTGCCCAACTCTTTTCGCATCACGATCGCAGTCAGTCCTGGACCGTAGTAATCAATGCGCTCAGAGATCTTTCTAAATCCATTTGCAATGTAAAGGGGCTCTGCTTCAAGATTTCCGACTCGCATCTCAAGCATCATGGCATCAACCTTTTGATTGCGCGACCAATCCACCATGCGCTTTAGAAATTCACGCGCAATTCCGCGGCGTCGAAACTCTGGGGCAACTGTGAGAGTCAAAATATCGGTGACATCTCCAGCGAGCATAATTCCTGCATAGCCAACCACTTTGCCGGCAAATTCCGCAACCAAATACTGGCGCGCTTTACCGGCCAACTCCTCTTTAAATTGCTCCATGCTCCATGGATCGTCGAGGTAGATGGATTTTTCTAGCGCATAAATATCAATGAGATCGATATGAGTCCAGGGCCGGAATTTCACACCTTTGGGGGCGGGATAAGCATCGGGTTTGCGAATGTAGATCGGTTCTTGAACTCCCATTGAGGTAGTGGCGATCTGCGCGATGTTTTGGGCTGTCGGAGGGTCGTAAAAGATCGGAAAGGGAACTAGCGCAATCTCTTCACGCTGAAGTGTGATTGCAGGCGCATACTGTTTTCCCATCGAGTAATGCTCACAGAAGAATTCTCTTCGCCTGGCATCAATCGCTACGACAAATTCTGGTTCAGAGTGGGCGAGCGCCATTGCTGCGAGTGTTGATACTCCGACCCAAGGAATTTCGCGCGCTAGTGCGAAGGCTTGTCCAAAAGAGATACCTACTCGCAATCCCGTAAATGGACCTGGCCCCATGGCGATTGCGACCAGATCAATTTCGCCAGACAATTCGAGCAATTGCGCGATGAGTTTGGGCAGAACTTCCCCGTGTGCCAGCGGATCATCGTGATGCAATTCATTGATGACCACGCCATCTCGTACTACCCCAACCGTTGTGCGATCGGTAGAGGTATCGATTGCCAAGATCGTTGTCATAGTTCAATACCTTTGATCGTTACCACTCGCTCGTCGGGACCAGCCCCAAATTCAATATCAATCTCGATAAAGGTATCGCTCAGTCGTTCTACAAATCCCGCGCCCCACTCGATGACGGTGACCGATTGTGGAATCCGAAGTTCGAGGTCAAGATCATCAAAAACTGCGAGCTCTTGCCCAATCAGACGATAGGCATCTACATGAACCAGAGGAATACGACCAGGATAGATTTTAGAAATAACAAAAGTTGGAGATGTGACATCATAAATTCCAAGCGCGCGTCCAATGCCCCGAGTCAACGCTGTCTTGCCTGCTCCGAGTCCACCGTTCAGCAATAGAACAGCACCTGCGTCGAGTTTGCCACCGAGCAAAGATCCTAAATCCTCCATTGCGGAGACCGTGGAGATTATGCGAGTAGCGCCTGACATGGTCAAAGGTTAATAGAAAAGGGCCCTGTGATTTCTCACAAGGCCCTTTCACGCTTAAGTCTTAGCCGAAATTAATCCTCGGCGTAGAACTTTGGTAGTGGAGGAGCAAATTGCAGATCCCTCGTTGTGCCACCCATCTTACGTACTGCTGTATTGAGGGCACCTCCGGAGAGATTCTTGCCGTTTGCTGAGGCGTAAGCCAACATATCTGCGACTGCAATGTATTGCTTCACATTGAAGTTGCAGTGGTTCGTTCCATTGGCTGCTGCTGTTGTGGTAACTGGAGCTCCGAGCGCACTAAATGTTGTGTAGTGAGCCGGGGTCACTCCGAAGAGTGCGATCAGGTCATACGGTGGACGACCCTTTCCTAGCGTTGCCAAATGCTCTGCCTTCCACTGCTCAGCGTATTGCTGAGCCATGTAAGTCAAATCACCGGCTGGAGTAACAGGATCTGCAACTCCGGTCATGGCGACAGTAGGTACGTTGATCTTGCCGGTCCACTGCGCGAGAGAACGCAATTTGGTCAGCGCAGCTGCAGGAGCGGTTGCGCGAGGTGCTTGTGCTAGGTAGCCCAAGAGACCTGCAGTAGCGGTTGCACCACTGAGAGCCGCGTTGTAAACGGTGGCTTCAGATGCAACACGGGCAGCGTAATCGGTCTTCGTATTATCGAAGATTGGTCCGCCTGCTTGCAGCTCCAAGTCATAAGAGATAAGGACACCTAGTGCCGCCGCAGTTGCTCCATTTTCCAGAATCGCAAGAGCAGGGCTTGCTGCTGCTGCGAAGGAAGTGTAGGCAGAACTGTTTACAGACCCTGGGCCAGTTGTTGAATCGAAGTGCGCGCTTTGTGTTGGCACTCCAGCCATCAATCCAATCAGCAATAGTGCAGAACGACTTGGAACCTTGTCCAAGCCCACTGCTTGAATCGCAGCAGGTGTTGTATCAGGCCAAGCGCCGGTTGCCATGGATGCTTGCAACTTACCTAGAACTGTAAAGACCTTTCCAAGATCTCCCATGGCTTCGCCGTAACCAGCAGCGCCAGCAGAATAGTTACCTGCCTTGATCGTAGGATCGAAGAATGTCTTCATTCCCCAGAGGAAGTCACCGGCCATTGTGGTCTCGGCTTCGACGCTAGGAGATGCGACACAGAGTGGGCCAGCTGCAGAAAGCGCTGCCCCATCTTTTTCAGCAAGAGTCTGCGTGATAAACCCACCAAGTGATGCGCCCCATGCAATGACATGTGTCGTTGTTTTGAATTGCGCCTCAAAGGTCTTGATTAGCTCTTCATCAGTAGCAACACCAGAGTCGGCATTCCAACCTTGACGGGCAAATCCAGAACCCATTACGGCAAATCCCTTACCAAGGAGATACTTGATAACGGAGATGTCTTTTCCAATAACTGGGCCGGGTTCAGGTGTATTTGTGATCTTGTAGCCACCAATAAGTGGCATAGCTGCCGGGATATCAATGTTGTAGCGATATCCATGCGACCAGAGATAAACCGTGCCATTGAAGTTGGCTGGTACCTGCATCACATATGGGGCTCCATCGCTGGTAGCGCCCACGCATGATTGAACAGGGAATTTGCCATCACACAAAGGTGCGGCAGAGGCGTTGGTAGGAATAGCAACCAGCGTTGTAAACGCGAGTACTGCACTTCCCAAAATTGCGATCTTCTTCATACTCATTAGGTTTTTCATTAGTTGTTTGGCAATCCCTTCAGTGGCATTGCTGGACGGGCGCTGGTGGCTTTAACTACCGCTCCAGTTCCAGAGTCGGTCGTGTAAAGCGTGTAAGAACCGCCGATAGGTTTGATCGCTCCGGTTGGACCATATGTACCGAACCAATACCCGTTATATCCAACATGGCTGGTTGCGCTGTATCCAAGAGGTGCAAAACCTGCAGATGCAAAGGTTGAACCGCTCTTAGCAATCGCCTTAAGCAATGTGGCTCTATTTAGTACTGGGCCAGCTGCTCGTAGCGCTTCGACGGTCAACATTGCAGAGTTCATTCCAACAAGCACATTGTTATCGAAGACAACTCCCGCGTTGTACTTGGTGTTGATTGCTTGGAATTGAGCGATGTAAGGATCAGTGGTATCTGTAGGTGCAGGCAAGAAGGATGCTCCGATAGCTCCATAGAGCAAGCCAACTGCTGTTGGTCCGGCTACGGTTGCGATGGTTGTTCCATCTCCGCCGACCGATCCCAGAATCCATTGCGTCTTAAAGCCAGCCTTGTATGAACCACCAAGGGCTGCTGCGGTTGCAGATGAGACACCGAACATAATGGTGACATCGGGCTTCAGCGCCATTAGACCTGCAATCCATTTTCCAACAACTGTGGGATCAGCTTGAGATCCACTGGCATATGGGATCTTGGCAATGAACTTTGTACCGGCAGTTGCGAAGCCCTTAAGTGCATCGGCACCAAAGTCATCATCTTGATAGATGATTGCAACAGACTTTCCAGCAAAGTTATCCTTGATGTACTGACCCATGATCTTTGCTTCCATCACATAGGAAGGTAGCAATGGATATGTCGTTGGATACTTTTTTGAATTCGCGAATCCGCTGTAACCGGTGTTTACGAAGAGGCGAGGTACGCCGTGGTCGTTGACAAATCGAGTGGTTGCTTCGTTGTTGGCGGTACCTAAAGTGCCAACCAATGCCAGTACCTTGCTTTGCAGCACTAGATCATTAGTGACAGATTTCGCCAAGACTGGGTTGTATGCGTCATCTTTAACAATAAGTTTGATCTTGCGACCGTTTACTCCACCATTATCGTTTACATAATTGAAGTAAGCCTGCATAGCCGAGGGAACTTTGTTGTAGCCCGGGGCTGCAGCGCCAGTGAGCGGCGAGGTGATCCCCAAGGTAATTGTTGACGATGAGACACCATCTACCTTGTATAGATTTCTTGCCTGTGCGGGTAGAACGTTAATTGCTAAAGCAGCGGTTGCTACTAAAGCTATGGCTAGTTTTCCGCGCTTCGTGCGACGATGAACGAGCATATTTTTCCTTTCATTGAGGGTATTCCAGGAGATGCTTGCGGTCTTTTTCTATAAAGTTTTTTTGCTCTTAAATCTTCTAATTCGTAACCCATTTGGCATAAACAGGACCACAAGAATCAGTAAAGCGCTCATAACAAATCCAGGAAGATTTGCAGATACCTTTTGTGAATCTCCAAAGTGCGTTGTTAACGCGCCGGAGATTTCAGGTATCGCAACCAGGACCACACCGCCGACAATGCTACCTGCGAGGTTGCCCACTCCCGCAAGTACCGCACCAGTGACAATCGCAAAAGA
This sequence comes from Actinomycetes bacterium, assembly GCA_037128715.1. Taxonomy (GTDB): domain Bacteria; phylum Actinomycetota; class Actinomycetes; order Nanopelagicales; family Nanopelagicaceae; genus PALSA-747. The sequence goes on along the minus strand of JBAXVT010000015.1, from coordinate 18,639 downwards.
TAGAGAGAGTGGGAAGGCCGTAGGCGTAACTAACCCAAGAAGTAGAGCAAAGAGGGCTCCCGCAAGGCTTGCTAGAGCGGAACTGACCGTAAAGGCCAAAACTTTCCCTCTCGCCACATTTATTCCCGCTAAACCAGCGGCAACCGCGTTATTTCTTCCCGCCCTCCAATTACGCCCATAACTACTATGTAACAGATTCGTTATAGCCCATAAGGCGATCAGCGCAACAACGGTAGAGATCCAGAAGAACCATTTGTATTGAGTGAAATCACTTCCCTCGAGGCGAACTAGCCAATGAGGGGGGTCCCCGATATCAAAATTCAAACCTTGCTCTCCCCCGAGCACATGAAATTGATCAGCAATAGAGGGAAGCCCAACGGCAAGTGCGAGAGTTGTTCCTGCGAGATACGGTCCACTCAATCGCGCAGCCGCAACCCCTAAAACAAATCCGCCGAGCGTCCCAACAAGTACGCCAAAGAGCAGCGCGATTTCAAATGGAAAATTCCAGAGCGTGAATGAAAGTGCGGCACCATAACCTCCGATGGCCATGATCGCACCATGTCCAAGAGAGATCTGGCCAGAATAACCCGTCAATAAAATGATTGACGAAATAGCAATTAGGTAGATAGCAACCTGTGCGCCTTGATAATTCCGCAGTTCGCCGGTAAACCCACTCGCCAACAAAAGCGCAACCCCGATGAGCAGAAAGAGGAGGGCTCTGTTGCGTGGAGATAAGCGGCGGCTATGCACGTCGGCTCACCTTGTGACCAAATATTCCGCGCGGTCTTATTAGTAAGACGACCATCAGAATAATGAAACCGACTAAGAAAGTTACGGAGCCGCCGATGTACTGCAATATAAAGGAGAATCCGACTCCAAGTACCATCCCACCTATCACAGCCCCAACCAACGAATCCAAGCCACCAATAACCGCTGCAATAAAACCTGAGACAAAGAGCAGATCCAGCGAGTTCGGTGACAAGGTTGAAGTTGGAGTTATTACCGCACCAGCGACAGCACCGGCTGACCCCGCAAAGGCCCAACCAATGTTTCGCACCCTGCTCACGCGCACTCCGGCGAGTTGGGCGATCTCAGGTTGAAAGGAGGCGGCACGAAGGGCCAAACCTAAATCGGTATATTTAAAGATGGCTCCGAAGATCGCAAGGACCGCTGCCGACGCAACCACAATAAAGAGGTTCTGCGGTGAGAAGGGGATGGTATGGCTGCCAAAGGTAAATCCTTTTCCAGAGAGTGGGGATGCGTAGTGCAGAAAGGCATTCCCCCAAATTAATCCGATCAGACTTTGTATCAAGCCCAGGAGACCAAGGGTGGCAATTACCGGTGCGATCTCTGCAATCGGACCAGCCTTTGCTCTTCCAATTAACAAACGCATAAAGAGTAAATCAATGAGCGATCCCAAAATAGCTCCCGCCAGGATTGCGAGCGGGAGCGATATCCAATAATTATGGGTACTGACGCCGATCTCATAGCCGATATAGGTAGAGAGGACCGCCTGCCCCGATTGGGCAAAGTTAACGACGCGCGTTGATCGCCAGACGAGTACTAGCGCCAGCGCCATCAGTGAATAAATGGCTCCGCTGCTAATTCCTATAAGGAGGGTGTCAATAAACATGGTCAGAATCCTAGGTAAGCGGCTCGAAGTTCTGGATCTGCTATTAATTCTGCGGGTGTACCGGCCTTAACTAACTCGCCGAGATTGAGGATCAACCCGCGATCAGCGATCTTGAGCGCGCTTAAAGCGTTCTGTTCTACGAGTAGCACCGTGAGACCAAATTGATTTTGCAGGTGGCTGATCGCAAAAAATATCTGCTCGATGACAAGAGGAGCTAAACCTAGCGATGGTTCATCAAGGAGTAACAGTTGGGGGCGAGAGATCAGCGCTCGAGCGATCGCCAACATCTGTCGCTCACCGCCGGAGAGGGAATCGGCGCGCTGGCTCAATCTCGAGGCGAGAACCGGAAAGATGGCGAGAGACTCTTGCGTTGCAATAGCAACATCTAATTTATCTTTTCTCCAGAGACCGCCCAGGGCGAGATTTTCGGAGACGGTTAATTCGGGAATAACCGACTTACCCTCCGACACATGCACAATCCCTTGCCGCACCAAATCCTCTGGCTTCTTACCCAAGAGAGATATGCCATTCCAGCTTGCACTCCCTTGCCTCGGGGCAATAAGCCCGCTCAGCGCGCGAATGAGGGTGCTCTTGCCAGAACCGTTTGAGCCAATAACGGCTACCAATTCGCCAGGAACTATATGGAAGGAGAGATCGCAAATCGCGCGTACCGCACCGTAATCAACCGAAAAATCTTGGACTTCCAATCCGCTCTTCATAAGGATGCCTCGCTACCCAGGTAGGCGGTAATTACCTCGGGGTTTTCACGGATCTGCGCTGGAGTGCCATGAGCGATGAGCTGCCCGAAATTGAGAACATAGATCCGATCACACACATTCATGATGACATCCATATGATGCTCGACCAACAAGACCGACTTATCCACGCGAAATTTCAGAACGAACTCTTTAAGCCAGGCAATATCTTCCACGCCTAATCCACCGGCGGGTTCATCTAGTAGCAACGTGGTGGGTTCAGATATAAGTGCGCGCGCTAATGCGACTCGTTTTGAAATTGGATATGGCAATGAGGCGGCATCGCGCTCTGCATACTCTGCGATATTTAACTCCTGCAGCACCGCTGCCACACGTGATTGCAACGCGATCTCGGAAGCGCCATCTAGACCAAGAAGCGCTCTAAAAAAATTATGACTGCTTAAATTAGTAGCGCCAACTAGCAGATTTTCAGATACCGATAATTCACTAAACAACCCCACACCTTGCAAGGTGCGAGAGAGACCTAAACCAGTGAGCTCATGAACCTTGGGCCACTTGCGTTCTACTCCCCCGATATAGAGCGTGCCAGAAGTTGGGGTCACCAATCCGCTCAAAACATTGAAGAGGGTAGTCTTACCGGCACCGTTGGGTCCGATGACGCCAACTACTTCCCCCGGATTAATCTCGATAGAGACATCGGAAAGGGCTCGAAGCCCTCCGAAATCTACTGTGACAGATTCCAACCGGAGCGCAGCGGGGTCATGCATTGCAGCCACCCCTCACCATTGCGTCCAAAGCGAATTAGTAAATTCTAGGTACTCGAGGCGCAATGCGTGTGACTATTTCATAGTTAATCGTGTTGGCGGCGGCAGCCCATTCATCAATTGAATAGCCATCACCTCCCATAACTGTTACGTAGTCACCTGCTTGCGCTTGTGAATCCCAGCCCAGATCGACGACACATTGATCCATCGAAATTCGTCCAACGAGCGGAGCCTTTCGCCCGGCAAAGGAAACCCCCACAGCGTTTGAGGTTGAGCGAGGGAGCCCATCGGAATAACCCATAGCCACGACCCCCAACTTTGTATCGCGGGTTAGAACTTCGGTTCCGCCATAGCCAACCGCATCGCCCGCTTTGGCAACCTTCACTAGATGCAACTGGGCCTTGATTGTCATCGCAGGACGTAGATTGAATTCGCTTCCCGCTCCCATGCTCTTAACATCGGGACTGAGGCCATACATGACAATTCCGAGTCGCACCATGGAGTGATGCGCTGCTGGATTGCTAAGAATCGCAGCAGAATTTGCGAGATGCACGGTGGTTGGGATCAGCCAAGATTCTTCCAGCGCAATGAGTCGGTTCTTAAACTCAAACATTTGCGTGAAATTGAATTCCGAGTCGGGTTCATCGGCTCTAGCAAAGTGTGACCAGAAGCCCATTAGCTCAAATTCGGATTTATGATCAGATGCAAATTTGAGAAATAGTTCCCAATCATCGAGAACTCCACCGCGTCGCATTCCGGTATCTACTTCAAAGTGCAGTCGAGGTTTGATCTTTAAGCGCTTTGCAGTTTCTAAGATCTCTTCGAATAATGAAACCGAAGATACCGAGAGATCAATATTATTTTTAAGGGCTGCTTCAAAATCATCGTGAGGTGGCGTCAACCAAGCGATGATTGGTACTTCGATCCCCGCTTCACGCAGTAAGAGAGCTTCTTCGAGCAGAGCGACTCCCAGCCAGGTTGCTCCGGAATCAATGGCGGTGGTTGCGACAGGAATAAGTCCATGACCATAAGCATCTGCTTTTACTACCGCTAATAATGGTGCAATGGTTCGTTTTTTTACTTCAGCAATATTGTGGGCGATCGCGTCAAGATCGATCTGAACAAAGGCGCGCATCTCAAATTCTCTCAATAACGACCATGGCCGAAGCAATTCCTGCATCGTGCGAGAGGGTGAGGTGGACCTTTAGTTCCGCGACCCTGGCTGCTAGTGCCCCAGTGAAAATGAATGCCGGCTTACCTGACTCTTGATTGATAACTTCGGCATCGTGCCAGGAAAATAGATCGCGGGCATCGAGCGCTTTCACGAGCGCCTCCTTGGCGGCAAAGCGCGCAGCGAGTGAAGAAACCTTCAGAAGCGCCTCTCGCTCAGTGAAAATGCGCTCTCGCATTGCAGGAGTGCGATCTAGTGATTCTTGAAAACGAGCGATGTCGACGACATCGATTCCAATCCCTTCAATCATGATGGCTGCCTCTCTGACGGCCAGGCGCGATCTGCCGCGATGAGGAAGACCAAGATGGATCCCCCAAGAAATGCTCCGCCGATGAGATCGCTAAACCAATGCGTGTTGCGAATGAGCGAAACCAAACAGACCGTAGTTGTCACAACGCCAACAAGGGAAAAGAGAGCGAGCGAGCGCTTTGCACCAAAGGCGGTGTACCGATAAATCAAATAGGCCAAGGCGCCCCACGTCAGCAGCGCATTTGAGGAGTGGCCACTGGGATAGGAACCAACCACCCCGGTGTGGTACGTATCAAAACCTAGTCGTGGCTTGGTTCGACCAAAGACCATCTTTGCTACTCCGACGACGCCGTTAAGAAGTAACAAGGCAGCAAGCGAGAAGTTGATTGGGCGCCAAGACTTATATTTGTAGGCGATCAGAACCGCAGTTACAAGTAGGCAAGTTGCAGTCAAACTCCGCAGACCTAGATCATCTAAGGCGAGCAAGAGATGGCTCGACATCCCTCTGAAGGTGTGATGCCGAATAGCAGCAATCTTGTCATCGAGTCGGAATATGTAACTCTTAGTAAGGACTTGTTCGGTAACTATCAGGAAAGCGAAAAAGAGCGCAAGTGAGATTTTTATTGCATGGTTGCGTTGCTGCCGGCGATGAACTTCCAGCGAGCCCCAGTTCATTCGACCGTGACCGACTTTGCTAGATTTCGAGGTTGGTCGACATCATTTCCGCGCGCTACCGCCATCTCGTAGGCGATTACCTGCAAGGGAACAACCGCCAACACTGGTTGCAGAAAATCGTGTGAGGTTGGGATACGAATGTTGTGGGTTGCGCTGGCCAGGTCGCTATCCCCGATAGCAATCACGATCGCGCCGCGAGCTTTGACCTCTTGCACATTACTCGCCATCTTTTCGTAAAGCGGGGTGTTGAGCGGCGGCATTATTGCAACGACCGGAGTTCCATCATCAATAAGTGCAATCGGTCCATGCTTTAACTCTCCGCCAGCAAAGCCCTCGGCATGCATGTAGGCGAGCTCTTTGAGCTTCAGAGCGCCTTCGAGAGCGGTCGGGTAACCAACGTGACGACCCAGAAAGAGCACCGAAGTTGAATCTTTGAATTCCCGAGTGAGCGCGCGTAATGGTTCAACGGTCTCAAGAACCTGCTCGACCTTGCCGGGGAGGTCTGCAATCTCCGCGCCTATCTCTGCGTAGAACTCTTCGGTGATGGCTCCGCGTACTCGTCCTAAGTGGAGAGCGATTAAATACATGGCGATCAGTTGAGTCGCAAAGGCCTTTGTGGAAGCGACCGCGATTTCCGGGCCAGCATGGGTGTAGAGGACTGCATCCGATTCGCGCGGAATTGTCGATCCATTGGTATTGCAGACTGCAAATACTCGAGCGCCATGTGACTTGGCATAGCGCAACGCCATCAAGGTATCCATGGTCTCGCCCGATTGCGAGATTGGAATGACCAGCGTTGATGAGTCAACAGCCGGATCGCGATAGCGATATTCAGAAGCTAGTTCTACATCAACAGGTACATTGGCCCATTTTTCGATCGCGTACTTACCGACCAGACCAGCGTGATAAGCGGTTCCGCAGGCAATGATTACAACCTTTGATATTCCCTCTAAATTAATACGACCAATAATTTCCTCGTTCAGTCCAGCAGTTCGGCCAATCAAGGTATCCGCTATCGCTTTAGGTTGCTCATAAATCTCTTTAAGCATGAAATGGGGATATCCGCCGCGTTCAGCAGCTGAGGCGTCCCAAAGGATTTCAAATTCACGGGGTCTTAATATATTTCCGGCAAGATCCGTCACTGCGATTGAAGATGCGGTGATATCTACTACCTCATCCTGGCCGAGTTCTAAGGCGTGTTTGGTGTGAGCGATAAAGGCCGCAACATCGGAAGCCAGAAAGTTCTCGCCCTCCCCGACGCCAACGACGAGCGGTGAATTGCGGCGAGCGCCGACGATGCGACCTGGTTCATCGCTATGGATTGCAAGCAAGGTAAATGAACCGCGCAATTGAGCGCAGACTTCTCGCATCGCCGCAGCGAGATCCCCACTATGAGATTTGCGAGCATCGCTCAGTAAGTGCACGACTGATTCGGTGTCGGTCTCAGATTTAAAGGTATGGCCACGCTTCTCGAGAAGTTCTCGTAGCTCTACATAATTTTCGATAATTCCATTATGAATCAGAGCGAGCTTGCCATCATTATCTAAATGCGGATGCGCATTGACATCAGTTGGCCCACCGTGAGTGGCCCACCGGGTATGGCCGATACCAGAGTGCGAAATGGGGTTTGTTTCACCGAGAGATGTTTCAAGATTTGTCAGCTTGCCAGCACGCTTTTCAATCCAGAGCGGCTCCCCCTTCGCAATAACAAGGGCGATTCCGGCAGAGTCGTAACCGCGGTATTCCAAGCGACGCAGTCCTTCAAGGACGGGAGAGAGTGCCAGCGCTTTACCGGTGTATCCGACAATGCCACACATGGCGGTTACTCCTTTAAGAGGTGGTTACGAGAGTTCAGATCTTACTAGAGCGGCCAATTCTTCGGCTATCCGTGCAGCCAGATCAGCACTTTGCGCCTCCACCATTACGCGAACCAAACTCTCGGTTCCCGATGCGCGGACCAGAATTCGCCCCGAGGATCCTAGATCTGCTTGGTGTCGGTCAATCTCGCTCTTTATCTTTGCCGAAGTAGAAAGCTTCTCTTTGGCTACATTCGTCACATTTATCAACTCTTGTGGAAAGCGCTTCATGACTGTGCTCAACTCCGCCAAGGACTTACCGCTGGATTTGATTGCCTGCATAAGATGAAGTGCGGTCAATAGCCCATCGCCGGTATTTGCATAGTGACGCATGATGATGTGACCTGATTGTTCTCCGCCTAACACAAAATCATCAGCTAACATTTTTTCAAGAACATAACGATCGCCTACGGCAGTTGTTTCTACATTGATATCGAGGGCTTCCATCGCCTTAAAGAATCCCAAATTACTCATCACAGTGCCAACAATGGTCTCGTTCTTGAGCAAACCTCTGCTCTGCCAATCTGCAGCCAGGATTGCCATAATGAAATCACCATCAACTTCATTTCCATTGCTATCGATTGCTAAACAACGATCAGCATCTCCGTCATGAGCGATGCCTAGGTCAGCACCCGTTTCCAAGACTTTTGCCTTAATGTTTTCGAGGTGGGTAGACCCGCAATTTTCATTGATATTCCAACCATCTGGCTCATGCGAGATAGCGATCACTTCTGCGCCAGCACGCGTATAAGCCTTAGGAGCGACCCGCGAGGAAGCACCATTGGCGCAATCCACAACGACCTTGATCCCATTTAGATTCATGGTGAGCGAATTTAAGAGGTGAAATATGTATCTCTCAGCAGCAGAATCATCGTTAATAACGCGCCCCACATTGCGCCCAGTTGGACGTTGCCAACTCTCGCCCATATGTTTTTCAATAGCGGCCTCGAGTGCATCATCGAGTTTTCCTCCGCCTTTGGCGAAGAATTTAATTCCGTTATCAGGCATGGGATTGTGCGAGGCGCTGAGCATTACGCCCAGATCTGCGCCGCTCTCGGCAACGAGATGTGCGATAGCTGGTGTTGGCAGAATGCCTACGCGATAAACATCAACTCCGGCACTTGCTAAACCGGCGACGACTGCTGCCTCCAAGAATTCGCCGGATGCACGCGAATCTTGTCCAACAATTGCTTTAGGACGATGTCCTTCAAAGGCGCCAAGTTCACCGAGAATATGCGCAGCGGCAATCGAAAGATCGACGGCGAGTTCTGCGGTTAAGAAACCGTTAGCGAGTCCTCGGACACCATCGGTGCCAAAGAGCGCCATTTAATAAGGCAATCGCGTAAAGAGAATTAACGCTTGCTGTATTGAGAACGCTTACGTGCCTTCTTCAGACCGTACTTCTTACGCTCGATGACACGTGGGTCACGAGTAAGGAAGCCAGCCTTCTTGAGTGCAGGACGGTTAGCATCGCGATCAATCTCGTTGAGCGCACGAGCAACTCCAAGGCGAAGTGCACCGGCTTGGCCAGATGTTCCGCCACCATTGATGCGAGCAAAGACGTCGTACTGATTCTCGGCACCTACAGTGCGGAAAGGCTCAGAGACAGACTGCTGGTGAACTTTGTTTGGGAAGTACACATCGAGTGCCTTGCCGTTAACAACCCACTTACCTGTTCCTGGTACTAAACGTACGCGAGCAACGGCTTCCTTACGACGGCCGGTGCCGCCTCCTGGAGCCTTGATTGCTGGGCGGTTGGTTGAAGCAGCTGGTGTTGAAGAAGAGTATGAAGTTAGAACTTCTTCTTCGCCATCGATGACTGTATCTAAATCTGACATGTCTATCCCTTACTTCTTCACGATTTGAGAAACTTGAGTAAATACATATGGTGTTGGGTTCTGGGCAGCATGTGGATGCGCAGGACCGGCGTAAACCTTGAGCTTCGAACCGACTGAACGGCCGAGCTTGTTCTTAGGAATCATTCCAAGAATTGCCTTCTCGATAACACGAGTTGGATCCTGGTTGATCAAATCTGCGTAAACGATAGAAGTCATGCCACCTGGATAACCGGAGTGATGGTGAGCAAACTTCTTGCCAGCCTTCTGACCAGTAAGAACAATCTTCTCTGCATTGATCACAATGACAAAGTCGCCCATGTCGATGTGAGGTGCAAAGGTGGTCTTGTGCTTACCGCGTAGAAGGACGGCTGCATGGCTAGCAAGGCGACCAAGGACAACTCCTTCAGCGTCGATGACATGCCACTTGCGGGTGACGTCACCAGCTTTCGGTGTAAATGTGCGCACGAGGTCTCTCTCTTTCTTGTCTTAGTTAAGCGAAGCTTTGTGCCTCTGGTAACTAGCGAATCAGCCGAGAGCTGAATCCAGATCACAGGCAGAGGAGCAGGTTACCTTCCCGAGCCCCATGGGGTCAAAATGAGGGTTCAGAAAGGTAGTCAGGGAGCGCAATATTGGCCAAAGCGGCGGCATCGGGATAGTCCACCTGGGCCAGGGTCAACCCGCGGGCTGGGAAGACATAGGAGTCTGAGACCCGCGCTCTCTGGTTCAAAATCTCGGCCATCCAGGTTGGCTCAAATCTACCTTCACCGACACAAACCGCGGCCCCCACCAAATTTCGCACCATGTTCCACCCAAAGCCATCGGCAGCAATATCGCAGACCACTAAACCGGCGGCATCTCGGTTCCAAGTGAATTCCAGCAAAGTTCGCAGGGTGGTTCCCCCTTCGCGATAACGACAGAAGGTGAAGAAATCGTGTTTGCCCAGCATCGCAGCGCTCGCTTGGTTCATCAGATCGATATCAAGGGGGCGAAACCAAGTTGCGGTATCAAACCTTTGAAGTGGCAAGAGATCTTTGTTGCCATCGAGCAATTTATAACGATAGTGGCGCGCGCTGGCAGAGAAGCGTGCATCAAAGTTAATTGGCGCGAAATCGACCCGCAGCACCCGAATATCTTCATCTAGCATCTGGTTCAGTCGGAATTTAAAGTGGTCAAAATCCCAGATATCTTCCTCGGGGCGATAGCGCGAAGCCTCTAGCCCTTCCGGAATATCAACGTGCAACACCTGACCTGCGGCATGCACTCCCGCATCGGTACGACCAGCAACAACGGTGTTTACAGGGGTGCGTACTAACTTTGCTAGAGCATCTTCTATAGAGCCTTGTAAGGTTTTTTGGTCGGGCTGCTTCGCCCACCCAGCGTAATTCGTTCCATCGTAGGCCAGGTCTATGCGCAAACGACGAAACCCGCTCTCAGGGTTGAGAGCGGGTTCGATCATAAACTTTTCTTACTGTGTTACAAATAATTAGTCGTTGACGAGTTCGATGACAGCCATTGGGGCATTGTCACCGTTACGTGGACCAACCTTTGTAATGCGGGTGTAACCACCTGGACGTGTTGCGAAACGAGGTGCAATCTCAGTGAAGAGTGTGTGTACAACGCTCTTGTTCTGGATTGTCTCCATGACGCGACGACGCGCAGCTAGATCACCTTCGATAGCAGCGGTGATCAACTTTTCGGCCAAAGGACGCAGGCGCTTAGCCTTTGCCTCGGTGGTCTTGATCTTGCCGTGTTCGAAGAGTTGCTCTGCGAGTGTGCCTAGCAACAATCTCTCGTGTGCTGGACCGCTTCCGAGACGAGGTCCTCTACTTGGTGTTGGCATGGCGTTCTCCTAGAGCTGCTCTGACTCGACGAGATCTTCGTCGACTTCAGTTCCGTAGTTGTGGTGTTGTGTTGGATCAAATCCGATTGGGCTGTCCTTCAGTTGTAGACCCATGCTGTGAAGTTTTGCCTTCACTTCATCGATCGACTTTGAACCGAAGTTACGGATATCGAGAAGGTCTGCCTCTGAACGGCCGACAAGCTCACCGACGGTATGAATACCTTCGCGCTTGAGGCAGTTATATGAGCGGACGGTGAGATCGAGATCTTCGATTGGAAGAGCGAGATCAGCAGCGAGCGCAGCATCTTGGATAGAGGGTCCCATTTCAATACCTTCAGCGTTGACGTTCAATTCGCGAGCAAGTCCGAAGAGCTCAACCAATGTCTTACCGGCAGATGCCATGGCATCTCCTGGCTTCATTGATGGCTTGGTCTCAACGTCGACGATCAAACGATCAAAGTCTGTGCGTTGTTCGACACGTGTTGCTTCGACCTTGTAGGTCACGCGCAAAACAGGTGAATAGATAGAGTCAACTGGAATACGGCCGATCTCTCCGCCAGCAACCTTATTGGCTACCGCAGTCACATAGCCGCGACCGCGCTCAACGGTGAGTTCAACTTCGAACTTAGCCTTTGAGTTGAGGGTTGCGATATGGAGATCTGGGTTGTGAACCGTTACGCCAGCTGGAGTTGCGATATCCGCACCAGTTACTACTCCTTCGCCATTCTTGCGAATGTAAAGAAGTGAAGGCTCATCATTATCTGATGAGAGAACCAAGTTCTTGATGTTCAAGACGATCTCGGTGAGATCTTCCTTTACACCTTCGAGGGTGGTGAACTCATGTAGAGCGCCATTGACGCGAACGCTGGTAACTGCAGCACCAGGGATCGAGGACAAGAGGGTACGGCGCAGCGAATTACCGAGGGTATAACCAAAGCCAGGCTCTAGCGGCTCAATAATGAAACGCGAGCGAAACTCTGATACTTCTTCCTCAGTGAGGATAGGGCGTTGTGCTATTAGCACTTATTTCCTCCATACGTCGGGGAGATCCACTATTTGATCTCCTGCAATGAAACTACTTGTTACTGCTTTACTACTAATTACTTGCTATAGAGCTCAACGATAAGTTGCTCTTGGATAAGAGTGTCGATAATCGTGCGGGTTGGGGTGGCGTGAACCAAGATTCGCATCTGAGCTCCAACAACTTCCATCCACGCAGGGATTGTCTTCTCGCCCAATTCAGCACTTGCAACGATGAATGGGGTGGTATCCAATGAGCCAGGCACTACATCAATGATGTCCATTGGTGTAACGCGGAATGAAGGAATGTTTACCTTCTTGCCATTAACCAAGAAATGTCCGTGACGGACAAGCTGGCGAGCCATATCGCGACTCTTAGCGAAACCTGCACGGAAAACGACGTTATCCAAACGGGTCTCTAGGATGATGAGAAGGTTTTCACCGGTCTTACCTTGAAGACGGTTAGCCTCTTCGTAATATCCACGGAACTGCTTCTCTAGAACTCCATACATACGCGCACACTTTTGCTTCTCGCGTAGTTGGCCTAGGTATTCAGATTCCTTGGCACGGCCGCGACCATGTTGCCCTGGTGGGTATGGACGTGACTCAATAGGACACTTTGGACCATCGCACTTAGAGCCCTTAAGAAAGAGCTTTACTTTTTCGCGACGGCAGCGCTTGCAATCTGCTCCGGTATAACGAGCCATTTATTCTCTTCCTTCCTTAAACTCGACGTGGCTTTGGTGGACGGCAACCGTTGTGTGGAGCAGGAGTGACATCTGAGATGGCTCCAACTTCAAGTCCGGCGGCCTGTAATGAACGGATAGCTGTCTCGCGACCAGATCCTGGTCCCTTGACGAAAACATCGACCTTCTTCAAACCATGTTCTTGCGCACGACGAGCTGCTGCTTCAGCGGCTAACTGTGCTGCGAATGGTGTTGATTTACGGGAGCCTTTGAAACCAACCTGGCCAGCTGATGACCAAGAGATAACAGCCCCGGAAGGATCTGTAATAGAGATGATGGTGTTGTTGAAGGTGCTCTTGATGTGAGCTTGACCAACGGCAATGTTCTTCTTTTCCTTCTTGCGAAGTTTGACTTTGCCCTTAGCAGCAGCGCCCTTAGCAGGCGTCTTTGTCTTAGCGGCGGCCATTACTTGGTCTCCTTCTTCTTACCAGCGATTGCCTTACGAGGGCCCTTACGTGTGCGCGCATTTGTATGTGTGCGCTGACCACGAACAGGAAGTCCCTTGCGGTGGCGAATACCTTGATAGCTCTGGATTTCGACTTTACGGCGAATGTCGCTCGCGACTTCGCGGCGTAGGTCACCTTCGATTTTGTAATTTGCTTCGATGAATTCACGAAGCTTTGCCAATTCTGGCTCTTGGAGATCTTTGACACGGGTATCTGGGTTAACGCCGGTCGCAGCGAGTGTTGCGTGCGCGCGGGTCAAACCAATCCCGAAGATGTACGTGAGTGCAATCTCTACTCGCTTTTCGCGAGGAAGATCGACACCAACAAGACGTGCCATATCACTTACCCTTTTCGTTTATCTGGAAGGTCCTTCGCAATGCACCTCAGTTGGGTAACTGAGCCTCGGCCTACCAGTCCGAGGGTCTGCAGCTCATCGCTACAGTCGCATCACGCGTATTAGGTTTTATTTATCCTTGACGTTGCTTGTGACGAAGGTTGTCGCAAATAACCATGACGCGACCATTACGGCGAATGACTTTGCACTTGTCGCAGATCTTCTTCACGCTTGGCTTAACTTTCACGACTAACTCCTATTACTTGTAACGATAGATAATTCGACCTCTTGTGAGGTCGTACGGACTAAGTTCTACGATCACGCGATCTTCGGGAAGGATGCGAATGTAGTTCTGTCGCATCTTGCCGCTGATGTGCGCAAGAACCCTGTGTCCATTTGTAAGTTCGACTCTAAACATGGCGTTCGGCAGTGCTTCAGCTACGGTGCCCTCAATTTCGATTGCTCCGTCTTTCTTGGCCAAGCAGTACCTACTTATCTATTTAGGGGTCTAATTACGGACATCCGCTCATTTCTGGGCAGAGGGCAATCCTAAGGCGCGGAGCCTAAAAGAGGAAATCGGGGGGTCTTTTATGCTAAAAGCGGGGCCCTGGAGGACAAATCCCTGTAAATCGGGCGGCGGCGATTGAGCGGAAAATTCATTGTAATTCCAGAGGCAGATTTCTAGGCTTTCGCCATGTCCGAGCGCTCCCAGCCCCATCGAATTCATCGAATCTGGGATGCCTGCTATCGCTTCTTGGATTATCTTCTCGCCGGCTTGAAGTTTTAATTCAAGAGATCTGAAATCTCGATCCCGAGCCGACCTAGGTCAGCGGCTCCCCCATCGATCGCTGTTGTGACAAATATCTTCCCATCTGGAAGCAGCGCAAAGGTATGTTCAAAGTGCGCTCCGTTAGATTTATCGCTGGCGATAACAGTCCATTCATCAGAGAGGGTCTTCATCTTCTCGGTACCGCGAGTAATCATGGGTTCGATTGCAAGTGCGAGTCCCGGCTTTAACTCGGGGCCAAGTCCTGCGGGCCCGTAGTTGATTACATGCGGCTCTTGGTGCATCTCGGTACCAATTCCATGGCCGCCATATTCGCGCAAAATGCCGTATTTACCCTGACTCTGAATATAGTTTTCAATGGCGAATGAGATATCACTGAGGTGTCCCCCGACCTTAGCGGCAGCGATTCCGCGCCACATCGATTCTTCACAGGTATCCATCAATTTTTGGTCGGCGGAATCAATCACGCCTACTCCAATTGAAAAAGCAGAATCACCATGCCATCCATCAACAATTGCACCGAAATCGATAGAGATGATGTCACCCGAGACAAGAGGGCGTTCATTGGGAATCCCATGCACAACTTCATGATTAACTGAAGCGCAGATCACGTTGGGAAAACCGTGATAGTTCAAGAACGATGGAATTGCGTTGTGGGCATCGAGATAGTCCGCCGCAATTGCATCTAACTCCAGCGGGGTAACACCTGGGGCAATAGCCGCCTTCATTAAGTTTAAAGCTTCAGCGACAACAAGACCGGCCTTACGCATCAATTTCAGTTGATCGAGTGACTTGATCTGAATAGCCATCATGACTACTTAAGCGCTGCTATTGCGTCTGCGGAGATCTCTGAAACTTCCCCGACCGCATTGATTACTTTAAGCAAACCAAGCTTTCGGTAGAACTCAATAATGGGTTCGGTCTGTTCGCTGTAAACATTGAGACGGTTAGCTACAACTTCTTCCTTGTCATCTTCGCGCTGGTACAACTCGCCACCGCAATTATTGCAAACTCCATCTACCGTTGGTTTATCGAAGATCACGTGTGAACTTGCCCCACAATTGCGACAGATGCGACGACCGGATAAACGCTTGATGATCTCGGCATTTGGAATAGAAAGTTCAAGAACGGCATCCAAAGTTATGGATTTCTTAACCAACACATCGGCCAGGAATTCTGCTTGCCCAACATTACGTGGATATCCATCTAGCAAGAAACCACTCTGAGCGTCGCTATGGGTCAAACGATCCTCAAGCATCGCATTTGTCACAGAATCTGGAACCAAATTACCAGCATCCATATAGGACTTAGCTAACTTTCCCAGTTCCGTCTCACCCTTAATATTCAAGCGAAAGATATCGCCGGTTGAGATATGCGGAATAGCAAAATGTGCCGCTAAGTAAACTGCTTGCGTACCTTTACCAGCGCCTGGAGGACCTACCAGGATCAAGCGCATTAGCGCAGGAATCCCTCATATGAACGTTGCTGCAATTGAGACTCAATCTGCTTCGCAGTATCAAGACCAACACCAACCACAATCAGAATCGCAGTTCCACCGAATGGGAAGTTCTGTGATGCCTGGAAGAGAATGAGCGCGATGATCGGAATGATCGCAACGAAGGCCAGGTAGAGCGAACCAGGAGCTGTAATACGTGAAAGAACGTACTGCAAATACTCTGATGTTGGTTTGCCCGCACGAATACCAGGAATAAAGCCACCGTATTGCTTCATATTGTCAGCGACTTCATCGGGATTGAATGTAATCGCGACGTAGAAGTAGGTGAAGAAGATGATCAATACTGCATAAGAGATGATGTAAACCGGGTGATCGCCCTTAACAAGGTTCTTCTGAACCCAGATCGACCATGCGGCGGTAGAGCCCGAGAAGTTAACTATCAACGACGGGATATATAAGAGTGAGGATGCGAAGATAACCGGAATAACGCCAGCCTGATTGACCTTGATCGGAATATAGGTAGAAGTTCCGCCATAAGACTGACGTCCAATTTGGCGCTTGGCATATTGCACTGGAATACGGCGCTGAGCCTGCTCCACGAATACAACTGCTGCCACAACCAAGACTCCAACTGCCATAACGAAGAGGAATGCGAACCAACCCTTTTGCTGCTTTATCGACCAGAGCTGAGTTGGGAAACCGGCAGCGATCGATGTAAAGATCAAGATCGACATACCGTTTCCGATACCGCGATCGGTGATCAATTCACCAAGCCACATGATTACCGAGGTACCAGCGGTCATAACCAAGACCATGGTCACGATACGTGTCCAAGAAGAGTCAGGAATGATTGGAAGGGTACATCCGCTAAACAAGCGACCAGTTGAGCGAGCAACAGCGATCAAACCTGTTGATTGCAAGATTGCTAGGCCAACAGTTAAGTAACGGGTGTACTGCGTGAGCTTTGCGGTTCCTGATTGTCCTTCTGCCTTGAGGGTCTCAAAACGAGGGATGACAACGGTCAGCAATTGAATAATGATCGAGCTGGTGATGTAAGGCATGATTCCCAGTGCGAAGACCGAGAGGTGCAAGAGAGCGCCACCAGAGAACAAGTTAATGAGACCGAAGAGGCCGCCAGAGCTGGTCTGGTTTAAGCAAGACTGCACATTCTTATAAGAGACACCTGGCGTTGGCACGATCGATCCGAAACGGAAG
Source organism: Actinomycetes bacterium (assembly GCA_037128715.1). Taxonomy (GTDB): domain Bacteria; phylum Actinomycetota; class Actinomycetes; order Nanopelagicales; family Nanopelagicaceae; genus PALSA-747. The sequence continues at coordinate 1,833 of JBAXVT010000015.1, read as the reverse complement.
AGCGCCATAATCGCCAGAGTGAAGAAAATCTTTACGCGAAGATCGGGCGTCTTGAAGGCCTTACCAAACGCTGCAAGCATTTAACTTCTCCTCTTATTTCTTAAAGAGTTCTTACTCAATTGAGCAAGAACTCTTATCGGGCTTAAATAATGTGGGGCCTTGATTAAAGCTTTGTGATCGATCCGCCTGCAGCAGCGATCTTTTCAGATGCTGATGAAGAAAAGGCATGCGCCACGACGGTAACCTTCACGGAAATGTCGCCATTTCCAAGAACCTTAACGGGATGACCATCACGAGCAGCACCCTTTGCAACTAGATCCTCAACGGTGACTTGGCCACCCTTTGGATAGAGAGCATTGATGGTCGATACGTTCACTGGCTGGTATTCCACGCGCTCTGGGTTTTTGAAGCCACGAAGCTTAGGAAGACGCATTACGAGAGGAAGCTGTCCGCCTTCGAAGCCGGCACGAACAACGTTACGAGCACGCGTTCCCTTGCCACCGCGACCAGCAGTCTTACCCTTTGAAGCTTCACCGCGACCCTTACGGGTACGCGCCTTCTTTGCGCCCGGAGCCGGACGGAGATGATGAACTTTGAGAACCATTGTTATTCGACCTCCTCAACCTTGACCATGTGACGTACAGCGACGACCATTCCACGAATCTCGGGACGATCTTCCTTTACGACAACGTCATTGATTCGCTTTAATCCGAGTGAACGCAAGGTCTCGCGGTGCTCTGGACGAGCGCCAACCTTGGAACGTAGTTGTGTAACTTTTAGACGTGGCATGTTTATGCACCAACCGTTGCTGCTATGGCACGAGCAATTGCTGCTGGTGCGACATCTTCAAGGGGTAAACCACGACGAGCTGCGATGGATTGTGGAGATTCCAACATCTTAAGCGCTGCTGCGGTGGCGTGAACCATGTTGATTGGGTTACTTGAACCAAGAGACTTGGTGAGAACGTCGCTGATTCCAGCGCATTCGAGGATCGCGCGAACAGGTCCGCCTGCGATAACTCCGGTACCAGGGGCGGCAGGACGAAGAAGAACGACGCCAGCTGCTGCTTCACCTTGTACAGGATGAGGAATCGTTGAACCGATCATTGCGACTTTGAAGAATTGCTTCTTCGCATCTTCAACTGCCTTAGCAATAGCTGCAGGAACTTCCTTAGCCTTGCCGTAGCCGACTCCAACTGTTCCCTTTTGGTCACCAACGACAACAAGTGCTGTGAAGGAGAAACGACGTCCACCCTTTACAACCTTTGCTACACGGTTGATGAAGACAACGCGCTCTGTGTACGGGGACTTCTCTTTTTCTGGTCCACCGTCACGACCACGGCGCTCACGACGATCGTTGCCACCCTTTGGGGCGCGATCGTTTGAGTTAGCGTTTACTGGAGGAGTAGCCATTAGAAGTCCAATCCATTCTCGCGGGCACTGTCAGCAAGAGCTGCAATACGTCCGGTGTACTTGTTTCCGCCGCGATCAAAGACCACTGTAGAAATTCCCTTTTCCTTGGCGCGCTTTGCGATTTCTGCGCCAAGCAGGCGAGCCTTTGCGCTCTTATCATCCTTGGATTCACGAAGCGTGCTCTCCATGGTTGAAGCAGAGACCAAGGTCTGACCGATTGAATCATCAACGATCTGGACGACAAGGTGACGAGATGAACGTGATACGACAAGACGTGGACGCTCAGCAGAGCCGTTTACACGCTTACGAACACGGAAGTGGCGACGACGGCGGGCATTTTGTGCCGAGCCTTTAACAACCTTTACACCGATAGCCATTACTTCTTACCTGTCTTTCCTTGCTTGCGGCGAATCTTTGCGCC
>JBAXVT010000014.1:0-25258 GCA_037128715.1 Actinomycetes bacterium | reverse complement strand
GCCTAGTGATGCGAATCCCTCTTGAGGGCGGCGGCCGCTTAGTGGTCGAGCTCAACGTCGAAGAGGCAACCAATCTAGGAAATGCCCTTCAGGCGGCAGTAGCACTCGTTAAGAAATAGAGTCGTCTCATGCATCTGCCTCAGCCAACTTTTGCAACGGTTGGTCCTATCGCGCCAGATGCGCTCGCTAAATTCAACGCCTTAGTTATTCCCGCCTACGCTTCAGATGCTGGTCCGGAAGTTGAGTCGAACGAAATTACCTCTCAGATTCTCGCAAAGAGTGGAAACACTTACGCCGAGATCCTCCAGCAGTGGCCTAACTTCACCGCCAAGGCCGGTGAGATACTGGAAATACCGCTCACCCAATCGGGCACGCTCATTCGGCTATTTATTCTCGGTCTTGGCAGCGACTCCATAGAGGATGCGCGAAAAGCTGGAGCAGCGCTCGGCCGCAAGGTGAAATCAACCGGCTATTCGATCTTTAGTACTTACTCCGGTGAATACGACGCTGCGCTCGCGCATATGGTTGCGTTATCACTTTCACAATACGGTTGGAATCTCAAGAGCGATTACTCCAAGAGTGACACGAGTGCGCGCGAAAAAGGATCAACGTCATTTATTTTTGATGAAGAACTTGCCGATGCCGCGCAGCGCGCCACTATTCTCGCAGAGGCAACGTGGCGGACCCGCGATCTCATTCACACTCCATCCAATATTAAGAACCCGGCTTGGCTGGCGGAACAAGCGAAATCACTTGTGCGCAAGAGCAAGAGCCCAGATTTAACCGTCACTGTTAAGAAGGGTCGCGAGCTCGATGCCTTCGGTGGTTTGCGTGCCGTTGGCAACTCCTCACCAAGTTCCTCCCCAAGACTGATTGAAATTCGTTATGAGCCATCCGGAAGTAAGAATTGGCCGCACGTAGTACTGGTTGGCAAAGGCATCACCTTTGATACCGGTGGAATTTCGATGAAGCGTCCATACGAACTGATGATCCCGATGAAGAGCGATATGGCGGGTGCCGCGGCAATTTTGACGGCCACCGTAGCGATGGCGAAGATTCAACCTCGCGTGAGAATAACCGCGCTGATGATGTGCGCTGAGAATATGGTTTCAGGAACCGCTCAACGTCCCTCCGATGTTATTACCCAATTCGGTGGTACCACAGTTGAAATTATTAATACTGACGCTGAAGGCCGACTGGTTCTTGCCGATGGTTTGGCCTATGCAGACCTGGAGTTAAAACCAGATTACCTGGTAGATATTGCAACTCTTACCGGGGCTGCGACTCTTGGCCTTGGAAAACAATTCGGAGCTATGTACTCGCGCAACGCAACTCTTACGGCGCAGTTGCACGAAATTGGGGAACGGATTGGCGATCGGGTCTGGTCCATGCCACTACAAGATGACTATTTGCCCGCGCTGGCTAGCACCGTGGCGGATCTGAATCATGATGCTTCAGCTCAACACTTCAGTGCTGGTTCGGTCACCGCAGCGCTCTTCTTGGAGCACTTCGTAGGGAAGCGGAACTGGGTCCACCTCGATATCGCAGGACCTGCTCGCTCTGAGGTTGATTCCGGAGAAGTTATCAAAGGCGGCACGGGATTTGGCACCCGTTTGCTCATCGAATGGCTAGCATCTCTCTCATGATCGGTAATCGCGGCGATATGTCAGCATTTGCTGAAGAGTATGTTCGCGAAGATATATTTATGCAACAAGCCCGCAACAATGCGGAGGAGCTAGGAACTCTCGATCCAACTCCCGCTGTTGGCGGCTTACTTCGTTTTGTTGTTGAATCTCTGAAGGCACGCTCTATCGTTGAAATCGGAACGGGATCGGGAGTCGGTGGACTCTGGTTATTCGCCGGTGCCGGCCCAGATGCGGTACTCACGTCAATTGATACCGAGCGCGAGCATGCCGCATCTGCCCGCTCTGTCTTTGAAGAGTCGGGCATTTCAACGCAACGTTTTCGTTTGATCACAGGCATCATTATGGAAGTTGTCGGCAAACTTGCAGATAACAATTATGACCTCGTCGTTATTAGACCCGCATCTGATTTGATGGATCTCATCCACGAGTCGTATCGCCTACTTCGCCCTGGTGGAATTCTCGTTGTGGATCATGCGCTCAGCGGTGGAAAGGTGGCCGATCCAACACAGCGCGACTTTGAGAGCATTTCGCGCCGAGATGGCATACGCGCCGTGAAAGAGGATGCCCGATGGAGTTCCATCGTTTTGCCTCTGGGTGGTGGCGTACTTCTGGCAACAAAGCTTTAACTCACTTATAATGTGACAATGTCTGAAGAAGAACCAATCGCCAGCGCAGAACCGACTCCCGCTCCTACCCCTACTCAAACACCCTGGTGGGTCTCTGAAGGTCAGTCGATGGCTTCTACCTTCGCACCGGTAGCCCCGCTCAAGCGCGTAGTTCAAGTTACCTGGTACATGGCGTTGGCAATGTCGCTCATTGCGGGATTAATAGGCGCACTTGTGGGGAAAGAAGCATTTAATAATTCCAACCATATGAACACTTCAACCTCAATTATTAGTCGGGCACCGGATTCAATTGCAGGAATTGCTGCCCGCGTCCTGCCATCTGTTGTGGAAGTTGATTCAAGTACAAGTGCCGGAACCGATACGGGTACTGGCTTCTTTATCGAATCCAACGGTTACATCATCACTAACAACCATGTAGTTGAAGCCGCGGTCCTCGCAAAAACCAAAATCACCGTCAAGCTTTCAAACAACACTCAGTACACAGCAACTCTCGTTGGTCGCGATACCTCATACGACCTCGCCGTCCTTAAAATTGATGTAACAAACGCACCCGCTCTTGTGCTTGGCAATAGTGACAACGTGCAAGTGGGTGACCCCGTAATTGCCATCGGCTCACCGCTCGGCCTACAGGGCACCGTGACCTCTGGAATTATTTCCGCAAAGAATCGTCCGGTAACCACTAGTTCCGATAACACCGCTGGAGAGAGTTCATTTATTGATGCGCTCCAGACCGACGCGGCGATTAACCCCGGCAATTCTGGGGGTCCATTAGTTGATTCGACCGGCGCGGTGATCGGCGTTAACTCGGCCATTGCATCATTGGGTAACTCCATTTCAGGACAACCTGGCTCGATCGGATTGGGTTTTTCAATTCCGATCAATCAGGCCAAGCGGACCGCCGACCAATTAATTAAAACTGGGACCTCGCACTACCCAATGGTGGGTATGTCGTTGGATTCACGTTTTGCAGGACCTGGCGCCAAAATTGCCAACACCGGCAGTTCAATCCTGACGGGCGGCCCAGCAGCTAAGGCCGGATTCCAACCAGGTGACATCATTCTGGCTATTGATGGCCATGATATTTCGGTTGCCGACGATCTCATCGTGGCGATCCGTGCACACTCGATTGGCGACACCGTTACTCTCAAATATCAACGGGGTACTGTGATCAAGTCGGTCAAGATCACACTCGTCGCATCCAAATAGGGTCGTAGAGTGCTCTCATGACGCACGAGGTTGTTACAGAGATTCATAAGGCGCTGGCGCAAGTAAATGATCCAGAGTTACGTCGGCCATTGCCAGATCTGGGCATGGTGGAATCCGTTGCAGTCGTTGACGGGGTAGCCACCATCGGAATTAAGTTAACGATTAGTGGATGTCCAATGCGCGATCGATTGCAATCGGATATCACCGCAGCGGTTGGAGCTATTAGCGGTGTGAATTCAGTGGTGATCAATTTTGGAGTCATGAACGATGAAGAGCGCGATGCGGTTAAGAAATTATTACGCGGTGGCCGCGAAAAATTTAACCAATTTGCCCAACCCGATTCCCTCACGCGTGTTATAGGAATTGCATCAGGCAAGGGAGGTGTTGGAAAATCTTCCATCACCGCCAATTTGGCAGTCGCAGCTGCGGCAGCAGGTTTAAACGTCGGAATATTGGATGCGGATGTTTACGGTCATTCGATTCCACGGCTTATGGGAATTCTGGATAAGAGGCCCACGGCGCTGGATCAAACCTTCATTCCGGTAGAAAATCACGGAGTCAAAATAGTTTCGATGGAGATGTTCAAACCTAATCGCGAAGATCCCATCGCCTACCGTGGCCCCTTACTTCATCGTGTTCTCGAACAACTCATGACCGATGCATACTGGGGCGCCCTTGATCTGCTTCTGCTGGATCTACCGCCCGGCACAGGTGATATCGCGATCTCATTGGGACAATTGATTCCACGCTCAGAAATTCTCGTAGTCACCACACCACAGGTAGCCGCGGCCGAGGTCGCAGAGCGGGCTGGAAGAATTGCATTCCAGATGAAGCAGCGAATTCTCGGTGTTGTTGAAAATATGTCCGAAAGTCCGTGTCCCCATTGTGGCGAGCCGATCGCTCTCTTTGGTGCTGGCGGCGGAGCTGAAACAGCTAAGCGGTTGAGCGCTCTGGTGGGATCGGAGATTCCATTGCTCGTTAAGGTGCCCTTCGATGTTCAACTCCGCGATGGTGGCGATCATGGAACCCCCGCCTATCTCGAGGCTGGCGATGGCTTGATGAAGAAAAGATTTGATGAACTCTTGGCTTCGATCATGGTGCGTCCGCGCTCGTTAGTTGGGGTACCACTTTCACTGCACACCTAATCCTTCTTCAAGAGGCTAGCCCGTAGACTGACGGGGTGAAACGCCCTCCTGTAGCCTCAATCAATACCGTTGCCAAGCGGTTGGTTGGTCGTAGCGATTTATTGATATCGCGCAAGAGCGTTCGAGATTCATTGGTCTCACTCGCTGGCTTAATTGGTCGTCCGGTCTTTGGACCCGATGGTCGCGAGATAGGTCGACTCGTTGATGTAGTAGTACGCCATGGGGAAGAGACTTATCCGCCGGTTTCGGGTTTGATAGTCAAGATTGCGAATAGTAAGTCGTTCATCAACGGGGCTCGTATTGCGGTACTTACTCCAAGTTCGATCACCCTCTCTTCAGCGCGGATTAACCTCGAAACATTTTCGCGTCGCCCTGGAGAATCACTTCTCGATGCCGATGTCTTAGACCACCAGATCGTTGATGTAGATGGACTACGAGTGGTGCGCACCTCTGATCTATATCTGGCGCCGTTTAACAAAGAGATTCGCGTTGTCGGTGTGGACATCTCATTCATGTCCTTCCTGCGTCGACTCTTTCCTGGATCTATCTCGCGTAGACCAACTCCCGAACATGTCCTCGATTGGGCCTCGGTTGCATCGTTGACCGATTCCACTGGCGTAGTACGTACCTCTGCAACACGATCGGCTCTCAGCCAATTACGACCTGCCGACTTAGCAGATCTGATTGAAGATCTGGCAGGACGAGAGCAGGGCGCACTCATCGAAATGTTGGATCCAGCGCTTGCTGCTGATGTACTCGAAGAGATGGAAGATGACGAACTTGAAGGTCTACTCCGCGGCTTAACTGCCGAGAGCTCAGCCAAACTCTTGACACATATGGAGCCTGATGAATCGGCAGAGGTCTTACGTGATCTCGAGGAAGAGCACCGCGAAAGTATTTTGAGCGCCATGGAAATTGGAACCGCCAAGCGGCTACGTGAATTAGTTTCGTTCGATGAAGAGCTAGCCGGCGGCATCATGACCACGCATATTTTGATAGTTAAAAGCAGCGATACCGTCGCGACCGCACTTCGACTTTTGGTTGAGAATAGAGAACGTGAAAGTTCCGATGGGGTGGTCGTGGTTGATGGAAAAGGAAAGCTTCTCGATCACATCCAGACTGTGGAGTTGATTGGCGCGACCCCTTCGAGTCTAGTTTCTGAGCTAATGGCTAAACCATTTCCTACCGCTGTAACCATCAATACTCCGATTAACGAGGTCGTTGAGGAATTTTCTAACAACCGCGGCTCATCGATTATCGTCATTGACGAGAAGAACAAGCCCATCGGGCGAATTCTTGCCGATGATCTCGTTGACGCTCTCTCGCAAAATCGTAATCGCTTTACGCAGGGTGGGGTATCGCGTTCATGAGCAACATAACTATTCCAAGCGGCCGCAAACTGAGAATTGCGGCCTTTTTAGCGGTAATGGGACCGGGGGTGATCGCCGGACTATCTGATGATGATCCCGCTGGAATCACTACATACTCGCAACTGGGCGCTAAATATGGCTATCGCATGCTCTGGGTTCTCGTTATATCTACCTTCGCGCTGATCGTCTTTCAAGATCTTGGGGCACGTATCGGAGTAGTAACTCGCCAAGGACTTATTGGATTAGTTCGTCAGAAATATGGCGCGCGCGCTGGAAGTTTTAGCGCCGTCGCGTTGATCCTGGCAAATGTCGGAACCATGACCGCGGAATTTGCTGGTGTTGCTGCCGCGGGACAACTCTTTGGAATCTCGCGTTACGTGACGGTGCCACTAACTGGATTCCTAATTTCAGCGCTAGTTCTACGCGGAACCTTCAAGAAGGCAGAACGCGTCTTCTTCTTATTATCAGCAGTCTTTATTTCCTACATTGTTGCGGGATTTATGGCGCATCCGCATTGGGGTGAGGCACTTCATGGAATGGTAGTTCCATCGATGCCTTTCACGCGCGACGCCGTCAACATCGCCACAGCAACACTCGGAACTACTTTGGCTCCCTGGGGTCTGGCATTTATTCAATCGTATGCAGTGGATAAGCGCCTCACGCGCGCCGACCTTAAGTTGTTGCGCGCCGATGTCTGGGTGGGTTCAGCTCTCACTGGAATCATCGGTTTCTTTGTGATCGTTACCTGCGCTGCAACGCTCAATGCTGAACACATCACCAACATCACTGACGCATCACAAGCTGCTCGTGCTTTGCAACCTCTCGCTGGGACTCTGGCGAAAGATCTCTTTGCAATTGGAATCATTGGTGCAGCGCTTTTAGCCGCCTCTATATTGCCGCTCTCTACGGCTTATTCTGTTGGAGATTTAACCGGTTCGCCTGCTGCGCTTGACGACAAATTTGATGAGGCTCCACTTTTCTATCTCACCTTCGCTGCAATCACCGTGGTAGCTGGCGGATTAATCATGATCCCCGGTATATCGCTAATCTGGATATTGATTTCCTCTCAGGTCTTAAATGCCATCCTTCTGCTTCCACTCTTGGCCTACATGTTTGGTATCGCGCGCGATAAGAAGCTCATGGGTGAATTCACCGCAGGAAAACGCGCCTTGACGCTTTATGGCGTCATTATTGCGATCGTCGCAGTCTGCGTGCTGGCTCAATTCTGGTTTATCTTTAAATTGTGAGTGCAAAAACGCACGACCACACCGCTCTACCGCAAGGTAGGGATATTCCCTTCCTTCTCGCTGGAATCTTAGGAATCGGTTCATCAGGTCCGCTCATAGCTAAGAGTTCGATGCCTATTCCAACCCTCATCTTTTGGCGCAATCTTGGTGGAGCGCTCATCATGGCTCCCTTTGCCATTAAATCAGGTGAGATGTTTGAGCGGAAGAATCGGCGGCTAATAGCGATATCGATCCTTGCCGGAGTCTTTCTCGCCGCGCATTTCTTAGCTTTCTTCGCCGCCATGCGCTTGACCTCGGTAGCAGCGGGTACGGCTTTGGCAGCGCTACAGCCAATCTTCGCCGCGCTTTATATGAAATTTCGGGGCGCTCGGATATCGTCTCAATCTTTGGGGGGCATGTTTCTCGCATTCGCTTCCCTCCTCTTAATTACGGGAGTGGATTTCTCAATTTCTACCAGGGCCTTTGTCGGTGACCTCTGCGGAATTCTGTGCAGCGCATTAGCAGCGGCTTATGTGATTATTGGATCTGGCGTGCAAAAGTCACTGGCTACTTCAACTTACACAACGGTATGTTTTACATCATGCGCGGTCACAACCCTCTTCGCCAGCCTCATCACAGGATCGAATCTTTGGAACTTTCCCGCGATCCAATGGCTCTATCTCGTAGGTCTGATTATTGGCGCACAATTCCTCGGGCATACCCTTTTCAACATGACGCTCAAACGAGTTTCCCCAGTTGTGGTTTCGCTCGTAGTTTTCTTCGAAGTTCCAGTAGCGGCAATCATCGCCTGGTTCTGGTTGCATCAAAGGCCATCAGCGGGAACTATTCCGGCGATCATCGGCCTGCTCACCGGATGCGCCATCTTTGTTCTACGAAACAAGGGCGAAAATGATTGATCTGCACACTCATTCAAATTTTAGTGACGGCACCGATACTCCATCTGCACTCATCAATAAGGCACATGCGGCGGGCCTCACCACCATTGCATTAACCGACCATGACACTGTCGCGGGTTGGGATGAAGCGACCAACCAACTCCGCCCTGGCTTAGCGCTGGTACTGGGCTCGGAAATTTCTTGTCAAACGATAGATGGAATCAGCGTACATATGCTCGGACTCCTCTTCGATCGCAACGAAGAGGCTCTCATGTCGATGATGGCAAAGACTCGGGATAATCGAATTGGCCGTATGCACAAGATCATCGCCAGATTAAATGCGGCAGATTTTTTAATAACGATGGAAGATGTTGAAGCGCAACTCTCTGATGGTGCCACCCTGGGTCGCCCACATTTGGCGGATGCTCTGGTTGCTAAAGGGTATATGAAATCCAGAGAAGAGGTCTTCGCTGCAGTCCTGCACAACAATTCGCCATATTATGTTGCACACTATTCGCCGACCCCTGAAGTTGCCATTGGATTGATCAAGCAGGCGGGAGGAGTTGCGGTAATTGCGCATCCCATGTCTTCGCTGCGCGGACGAGTGGTTTCGGCCGCTAGCTTTGAAAGTTATGTTGCAGCAGGACTTGATGGAATTGAAGTATTTCATCGCGATCACACCATCGAAAATCGAGAATTGTTATCCAAAATTGCAGATCAATACGATCTAGCTAAAACTGGTTCAAGTGATTATCACGGAAATGGAAAACTCAATCAATTAGCGGAATTCCATACCGACCCCGCAGAGTTTGAGAAGTTAGAGTCTAAGGCGAGCGAACGTAGAGTTATAAGGAAGTAAATCCAACTTTTTGATCGGTCGTATCGCCAATTTCGATATATGAGATCTTCCCGGCAGGCACCAAGATTGTGCGATCTTTAATATCGACGAGCTCCAGGGTTGATCCACTCGAAATTGCGGCTTGAGCTAGCGCCACAACTTTTTCATGTGCCAGGGCGGTCTCAAAGTGCAGTTCTTGGGAGCTATCGCTAATTCCAACTCGAACCGTAGTCTTATTGTCTTTATCTTTTTTACCCATGGTTTGAGTTTAGTGCTCTTCAGATCTTGCGGAAACCTGAAATCCCGCGCCACTGCAAGCTCGCTACCAGTTTGATAGCCAACTCGCGATCTATCTTTCCATCACGTGCCAGCCAATGGCGCGCTGTGGTCTGCGCTGTGCCAATAAGTCCAACGGCAAGCATCATGGCAGATTCTTGCGAAATTCCCGTGTCGGTGGTGATTGCCTCGCTAAAGGCCATGGCGCAGTCGTAGGACATGCGGTTCAGTCTTTCGTGAACTTGGGGCACAACTGCCATATCGCTCTCAAAGAGGAGGCGGAAAGCCTCGCCTTCCCGATTGATGAAGTCGAAGTAGGCGTTGACAGTTGCAAGTACGCGCCCGGCATTGTCCTTCGTAGAGCCGACGGCGGTGCGAATATCTTCCACTAAGTACTCACAGTGGATATCTAGCACAGCTAAATAGAGATCAAGTTTTGAGGGAAAGTGTTGGTAGAGAACCGGTTTGCTCACACCGGCTTGATCAGCAATCTCATCCATCGCTGCCGCGTGATAGCCCACCGCAGTAAATACTTCCAAGGCGGCGGCCAAGAGCGTCGCGCGGCGCTCATCGCGGGGTAGGCGGACTTTTTCCTCGTTCATCTGCATGATGGTATCTCATGATTTATAGTGACGGCATGAACCAATTGCCTTCCCATCGACTTCTCTTGGTGCATGCGCATCCTGATGACGAGACCATTAACAATGGCGCCACCATGGCCGGCTACCGGTCACAAGGAGCAGCGGTCACCCTAGTGACCTGCACGCGCGGGGAAGAGGGCGAGGTCCTAGTGCCCTCTCTCGCTCATCTTGCAGCTAACCAGGAGGATTCTCTGGGTAAGTACCGCGAGGGAGAGTTATCTGCGGCGATGAAGGAGTTAGGGGTTAATGACTTTCAATTTCTAGGAGCGCCTGAGCGTGAATACCGCGATAGCGGGATGATGGGAACTCCGCCCAACGAAAACCCAAAATCTTTCTGGCAGGCAGATCTCGATGAAGCCTCCGGTCGATTGGTTGAAATCATTCGGGAGCGCAAGCCGCAGGTATTAATTACTTACGACGAGCAGGGCGGATATGGCCACCCAGATCACATCAAAGCCCACCAGATTGCCATGCGCGCGGCAGAGCTGGCAGCGGATCCAGAATTTGGAACAGGAGTTCCTTGGGAGATTGCAAAGATCTATTGGAGCGCGATTCCCCGTTCTGCCTTGCACGGGAGTTTGCGGAGCAGCAATCTCTTTATGCAGATATTTATACGGTTTTTTAATTACGTGCCTTCGCAGTGGTTGGCGCTCCCCTTTGTAAAAGCAGATGGAGTTGTGACCACGAGATATGACGGAGAGAAATTCCTTCCGCAGAAGCTAGCGGCGTTGCGCGCGCATAAGACTCAATTAATCCTGCACGGTGATCTCTTCAAATTCTCCAAGAGATTATCTACCCGCATCGGTGGAAACGAGTTCTACATTCGCGTAAAGGGTGAGGCGAGCGGACCTTATGACAAGGCGGGTAGAGAGCTCGATCTCTTCGCCGGGATTAAGGAATAACTTCCCAACTCTGGCCGTTTGGGCCATCACTTATTTTAATCTTCTGGGCCGCTAGCTCATCTCGGAGTTCATCGCTGCGCGCAAAATCCTTTGCGGCACGAGCCTGCGCTCGCAGCGCAATTAACTCTTGAATTTCTGCGCCTAATTCCGGTTCCACGAAAGTTCGGGTTACGTCGAGAGCAAAGAATTTATCCGTTTCTGCAAAAACTTGCGCTTTGGTGCGTTCGGAAATAGCGGGATCGCGTTCGATGTGGCGCAATTTAACGAGCGCGCGCGGAGTATCCAGATCGGCGCGCAAGAGCTCATAGATCGATTCGATAAGTGCAGCGACAGCATCTGGATCGTTATGAGATTCGGTCTTTGACCACTCTTGATACTTGTTCCGCCAGCGCGTAATCGTGGAATCGGCTGCGCTGATTTGATCCCAGGTGAGATCCATTTGGCTGCGGTATTTGTTCTCCAAAAAGACCAGGCGTAGGGCCAGCGGATCAAACCCGCGCTTAATAACATCTGCGAGAAGTACAACATTTCCGGAACTCTTCGACATCTTCCTTCCCTCAAAGAGGAGATGTTCGCCGTGTACCCAATGATCAGTTACTTCGCTCCGCGAGGCGCAGTTGCTCTGCGCCCGTTCGTTCTCGTGGTGGGGAAAGCGCAGATCAATTCCGCCGAGATGTAGATCAACGTGGTTATTGAGATAGTGCAATGACATAGCTGAGCATTCGATGTGCCATCCCGGAAAACCCCGACCCCAAGGTGAATCCCAAACCATCTCGCTTCGGGTTCCTGCCGCCTTCCAGAGCGCCCAATCGGCATGAAATTTCTTAGTGTCATCTTCTTCGTACTCATAGCGATGACCTGGTACTAGTTCATCCAATTTATTGCCGCTGAGTGCGCCATAACTTTCGAAGGAGGTGGCGGAGAAGTACACCGATCCATCACCGCCAATATATGCATGATCTGCGTCGATTAACTTTTCAATCAAGCGGTGCATCATCTCGATACTTTCACTCGCTCGTGGGTAGATATCGGCAGCAGAAATACCGAGGCCAGCAATATCGTGATGAAATCCTGCCTCATAGGATCGCGCTACATCGAAGGGATCGCGTCGCTCAGCCTTTGCCTGACTCAATATCTTGTCTTCTGACTCTTCCGCGGAGTTGACATCCTCACTCATATGACCCACATCGGTAATATTTTGAACGCTGCGCACGCCATGACCCCCGAGCCGCACAAGCCGCATTATCAAATCTCCCAAGAGAAAGGTGCGTAAGTTGCCCACGTGGGCATCGCGGTAGACGGTGGGACCGCAGCAGTACATCCGTAAGGCTTTCCCATCGCTAATCGTTATTTCGCGCTGCGTTCGACTCATGGTGTCGTAGAGAAAGATTCCGGTAGATATCGGATTGGAGGGAACAACTTTCCAGAGCGAAATCCGGTCTGGGTCGAAGGTGACTATCTGGCCATCCTTTTTCCGTACCTGATTAACGGCCACCAGATGGCCTAGGAGGTCACGAAAGCCGCCCTCTGGGTCGTGGAGGCGCAGACTCACGCGCTCCCCAATCTGCGCGGAGGTAGGGACTGGCTTCATGGAACCCCCTCACTCAATTATTTTCATCGCTATCCACTATTCTCTACCTATTATTGTTCCGCAGTTGATTGGAACCGCTACTTGAAAGGATTGACGTGACCTACATAATCGCTGAGCCTTGTGTTGATGTCAAAGATAAGTCATGCATCGAGGAGTGCCCTGTTGATTGCATCTATGAGGGCAATCGGATGCTTTATATCCAACCCGATGAGTGCGTGGATTGCGGAGCCTGCGAGCCGGTCTGTCCGGTCGAGGCGATTTATTATGAAGATGATGTCCCAGGGGATTGGAAGCAGTACAGCGAGATAAATTCTGCCTTCTTCCAGACTATTGGTTCACCAGGTGGAGCGAGCAAAGTGGGAGCATCGGATTCAGATCACCCAACGGTTGTGGCCCTCCCTAAGGCTGGAGCTTAAACAATCAAACTCCCGGATTTTCCCTGGGATGTATTGGCTCCCTATGGCGCGCGCGCACGGGAATATAAAGATGGGATTATCGACCTTTCAGTAGGGACGCCAGTCGACGCAACCCCAGATTTCATTCAAGCCGCTCTGGTAGCGACGGCAAATGCGCCGGGTTATCCACTGACCATTGGCTCTCCGGCTTTGCGGGAGGCGATGCGAGATTGGGCAACCAATATTTTGGGAGTGACTGGCGAGTTTGATGTTCTGCCTAGCATCGGTTCTAAAGAGGTCGTAGCAAATTTACCCGCACAGTTGGAAGCGCGAGAAGTTCTCTATCCCAAGATCGCATACCCCACCTATTTGGTAGGCGCCATCATGGCAAAGGCAGAGCACCATCCTGTTGATTTCGATCCGACTGCCTGGCCCGATTCGGACTTTGTCTGGATCAATTCGCCATCGAATCCCACAGGGCGCATCTCCCCGCGGGAAGAGTTACAGGCGACTATTGAATACTCCCGTAAAACCGGCGCGGTGATTGCCAGCGATGAGTGTTACTTCAATTTTCCAGCCAGAGCAGATGGTGTCCAGCCGGTCTCTATTCTCAAGGTGGCCGCAGGCGACAATAAGAATCTCATCGCCTTGCACTCGTTATCCAAGCGATCAAACCTCGCGGGCTATCGCGGGGGAATGATCATCGGCGATCTGGCACTTATTGCAAAGATACGCGAGATTCGCAAGCACGCTGGCTTACTGGTCCCAGCCCCGGTTCAGGCCGCGATGGTGGCCGCACTGGGGGATGAGACCCATGTACATCGACAGGCGCAACGCTATGCCCAGCGCCGAGAGCTACTGCGCCCTGCGCTCGCCGCTCTAGGTTTTGTCATTGAACATAGCGAAGCTGGTTTATATATTTGGTGTACCCGCGGGGAACGCGATATGGACTCCGTCGCATTTTTTGCAGAGAAGGGCCTACTTGTTACACCCGGTGGGTTTTATGGCGAGGCAGGTTCCAAGCACATCCGCATTGCTCTGACAGCAACCGATGCACACATCGCCAATGCCGCTGCGCGACTCCTTGGTTAAATGAATATGCAACCACAACGCCCCACATCGGCCATCCTTCTTGTTGGAGGATTCGGAACTCGACTACAACCCTTGACCTTTCGCACACCTAAACCGATGCTTCCGGTCGCCGGAATTCCATTTACGGAACATCAAATTGCTAAGGCCCGCGCCGCGGGAATCACCGAGATAGTTCTTGCAACCTCCTATTTATCTGAAGTATTTGCACCCCATTTTGGAGATGGCGAACGTTTTGGAATCAAGATCTCATATGCCGTTGAGAAGAGCGCATTAGGAACGGGCGGTGCAATAGCTAATGCGGCAAAGCTTCTGACTGGCGCCGGACCGATCATAATTTTCAATGGCGATGTATTAAGTAGTCATGATCTGCACGCCCAGATGGATCTGCATATCAATGGGAGCGCCGACGTAACCTTGCACCTCACAACCGTTGCGGATGCCCGCGCATTTGGCGTTGTTGAAATTGATGGATCAAAGATTCTTTCGTTTAATGAAAAGATGGAAAATCCTCCAACCAAGATAATCAATGCTGGTTGCTACATATTTAATCGAGATGTGATTGACGCTATTCCGCACGATAGAGCGGTGAGTGTGGAGCGTGAGACTTTTCCAGCGCTCCTCTCCCGCGGTGCCAGAGTTCTGGGTTACGTGGATTCTTCTTACTGGCTCGATATTGGAACGCCTGCCGCGCTCTTACAAGCCACCTCTGATTTGATTTCGGGTCAGGCCCAATCCATCGCCTTTGCCGAGTTGCTGCGCCAAGATTTATATATTGAGAGCGCCAGTTCGCTCATTTCGCGGGGTGCAGATGTCGACCCAGATGCAAAGATTGAAGCCGGATCGTTCATAGCACCTGGAGCCAGAATTGAAAATGGGGCGAGGGTAATTGGTTCGATTATTGGTGAAGGTGCTCGCGTTGGTCCGGGAGCTCACCTCATTAATACATTCGTAGCCCCAAATTACGAAATTCCTGGTGGATTTATCGCGGAAAACCAGTTTTTTGGCTATTTTGTAGAAAATTGACCGCTCACGGACTTGACGGAAAGGCATTACACGCGTGTAATTCACCCAAGCCGTTTTACATCCAGCCGGTCTAGGCCCTTTTGGATAGATCGAAAAGTTTGAGGAGTATGTATGTCAGAACGCCAGATTGCCGCTCAAGGAGATTTTGGAATGGGTGGCCTCACCAACCTCGGCGGCTCGAATAATGGAAATCCTGACCTCTCCTGGCAAGAGCGTGCCCTCTGCGCTCAAACCGACCCAGAAGCCTTCTTTCCTGAGAAAGGTGGCTCCACGCGTGAAGCGAAGCGAGTCTGCCTCTCCTGTGATGTTCGTTCAGAGTGCTTGGAATACGCTCTAGGACATGATGAGCGCTTTGGCATTTGGGGTGGGCTCTCCGAGCGGGAGCGTCGTCGCCTTAAGCGTCGTTCTGCTTAACTCGCATATCTCTGCAATTAAGAGTGCCAAATAATGGCAACGCATCTATCGGCGGAACAAACTCTGCACGAGGTTGACCTATCTCGTTTTTTCGTTACAACAATAATCGTTTCGCACAATGGTGCTGCCTGGCTCCCTGAAGTTATCTCATCCCTCTCTTCGCAAACGCGAAGGATCAATCGCATCATTGCTGTCGATACCGGTTCAACAGATGCATCACCAAAGTTACTTCGCGCAGCGGGGATTACTTATATCGCTGCCGAACCGGATATCGGATATGGCGATGCGATTGAAATGGCTCTAGAACACTCCCCAAAGTTTCGGGACCCCGTTGATGCCGCCAATGAATGCATCTGGTTAATCCACGACGATTGCGCCCCCGCCAAGGATGCTCTTGCACTTCTATTAGAAGCGATCAATGATCGACCTCAGGTAGTTATCGCCGGTCCAAAATTATTAGGTTGGTATGACCGCGATCATCTCCTGGAAGCAGGAATTTCTATTGCGCGAAATGGCGCACGTTGGACCGGACTTGAACCACGTGAACAAGATCAAGGCCAGCACGATGAAACGAAAGAGGTGCTCTCTGTAAGTACAGCAGGCATGTTGGTACGCCGCGCCGCATTTGAAGAGATCGGTGGATTGGACCCAAACCTCGCGCTCTTTCGCGATGATGTTGACTTGGGTTGGCGGGCCCGTGTAGCTGGCTTTAGCGCGATCTGCGTAGGAGCGGCAAGTGCTTTTCACGCTGAAGCATCTGCCAGTGAACGACGCGTAGTTGATGTTTCTGAGGCGTTTTTGCATCGCCCACTTTTGCTCGATCGTAGAAATGCCGCATATGTCATGCTGGCAAATGCCTCATGGTGGATGCTGCCTTGGCTAACTTTTCAACTCTTGGGGACCAGCTTGCTGCGGGTTATTTTCGATCTGCTAGCAAAGTTACCTGGATATGCGGGTGATGAGATCGCGGCTGTTGCCCTTTTGATCATCCACCCCACCGACCTTATAAAGGCCAGGCGTGCTCGGCGTAAGAAGAGGCTGCTATCTCCATCTGTTGTTGGTGTGTTTATTCCACCGCGCGGCAGCCAGATTAGGGCTGGGGTAGATCGAGTTACAAACACAATCTCGCAAAAGTTACAGGGTGCGCAAGAACCTCTTGAAGATAATGCACCGCAGACATACGCCGACATTGGAGTTATGACGGACGAGTTCGATGACCAAGATTCACAACAAAGCGCGAGCCCCTCAATATTCCGCGGAGTTTTGCTGCGTCCAGATTCGTTGGCTCTCGTCGCGATTTTTACTCTCTCTTTGATTTCCGCTCGTGCCAGGTTTGGTTCGCTCTCGGGGGGCGCCTTAGGTTTTATTCCATCTGGCGGTGGCGATTTGCTACGAAATTATGCACAAGCCTGGCACCTAGTAGGAATGGGATCGGCCGCAGCCGCGCCCCCTTGGCTGGCAGTACTTGGAGTGGCCTCACTTGTAACTTTTGGCCATCTCTCGCTTTTCATTACCTTGCTATTTCTCTTGACACCATCTCTCGCCTTTATCATCTTTGTAAACTCACTGCGCCGCATTGGAATCTCGCAGGGTACTTCAACATTTGGCGGGATTATCTACATCCTCACCCCGCTGCTCTGGAGTTCTCTCAATCAAGGTCGAATTGAGATTCTGGTTCTCTACTTACTTGCCCCACTTTTTATCTTTCTCAAACCGTTAATGATGAACATCACTGAACTTTCGTGGCGTCGGATTTTTGCTCTCACCTTGTTGGTAACTCTGGCAACATCTTTCTCCCCACTTCTGGTCGCGCTCTGGTTGCTCGTGCAAATTGCGCTGCTGGTGCCAGCGGTAATTCCACTGACGCGAAGTTCAAAGGAATCGGCGGGGTGGATCGATCTCCTCGAGAGCGCGGACTTTGAGCCGGTGGCCAGGCGCGGAGCGGTAATAATTACTACTTTCTTGCTCGCCCTACCGTGGTCGCTTGGTGCATTGATTCACCCCACCCAATTTCTCCTGGCACCTGGTATTCCACTGGCCAATGGAGGGACGGTGCAGACTCTCCTCACCAACCCTGGCGGTCAAGGCTCTCCGCCCTGGTGGATAATCGCCCCTATTCCGCTCTTTATCTTCTTCAGTTTCTTTATACGTTCGCTGCGGCGCAGCTCGCTCTTCAGTTCAGCAATTCTTGCTGGTGCAATTTTGTTGAACGAATTTCACATCGACGGTCATGGCGCCACTGAATCTGTTTTTGTCGGATCGGTTTTCATAGTGATTGCCATCATTCTCATTCCTCCTATGATGGTGGCGATCGAGAATGTGACTCCAAATCTCCGGCTTCGTAATATAGGGATTGGCCATCTCGCCGTCGCTGGTGCGACCGTACTTTCACTTGTAAGCGCCACACTTCTTGCTGGCTGGATTCTCTTCGGGCAGGCACCATCACTAGTTCAATCTGATCAGAATGATGTAGTTCCAGCCTTCGTATCAGCGTTGGCGCAAAGCCCAGCCAAACCCAAGACTTTGGTCTTATCTTCCAGTTCCAAGGCGAGCACCTTCTTTATCTCGCGCGGCAACCGACTCATCATGGGAGATGCCGACGTAGCAACATCGATTCCGCCGCAGATTGCCGATGCAGTGGGTCAGTTGGTCTCTGGTTCTGGAGTCACCTCAGCCAAAGTCTTAGGTCAATTCGGAATCCAGTATCTCTTTCTCAAAGCACCCGTTTCAGTTCAGACGGCGCGCGTCATTGACGGGGTCGGTGGATTTACACGAATGTCGGCTACGAACATCGGAGTTGTTTGGCGCATAGTCGGAGCCTCGCCACGAATATTGTTGACAGACACATTTGGCAAGAATTACATGATTCCATCGGGGGATATTGGAGCGCTGGCATATGCCGTGGCTTATGGAACTATCACTCTGGGTGAAAAGTACGACCAAAGTTGGCGGTTAATTGATAACGGAGTGAATGATCCACTTCGACACGCAGCATCTGGCTTGCCAATTTTTTCAGTGGCTACGCCGGGAAAGATCACACTTCTCTTTGACGGAACGGCTCATCGCGCTCTTATCTCCTTGGAACTCCTCGCCTTGCTTGTCGCTGTCGTGATGGCGCTCCCATCTGGTCGCCGCCGCCTTCAAGTGCCACTTGAAGAGTTGGTGTAACCATGAAAATTAAGTCGCCCAACTTTCGTGGAGTATTCAACGTCCTTCGCGCTCCAGTCTTGATTGCGATTGCGGTAGCGCTTTCTACTTTGGTTCCCCAAGCGCGCGCCCACATTGTGCTGGATGGAAGTTATCCCGCCGTAATCTGTCCAGGAGCCATAGGCGGCAGTGGCGAGAGAATTTCCCTACCAGCTAAAAATTTATCCACTCGGCTCGTGGCTGGAAATAGCGCCACGCTCAAAGTTCAAAAATCCACCATCCTGGTGGGTTCAACAGCTCCCACTTTGGTTGGTGGCAATCCTGGTTCGGAGATCGCCTTCTTATCCATTTCAGGTGCAAGTACCGCTGCTGCGGTCTGTGAGGTCGGCGGCATCGATCAATGGTTTATCGGCGGCTCTGCGGGGGTTACGAGTCAAGGCATTCTGGAATTAATCAATAGTGGTTTAAGTGAGTCGACTGTCCAGATATTTCCCTACAGTTCCAAGTTGGCGCATGCCCCCATTACGATCAAAATAAAGGCAAATTCTGCCAAAGATATTCCACTCGCCAGTCTGGTTCCCGGCGAAGAATCGATCGCTCTTCATGTTGTCACTGAATCAGGGCGAGTGAGCTCTTTCATGTTGGATCATCGCAAAAATGGGTTAAAGGAATTGGGAGCGAGTTTTGTTACGCCAGTAGCAGCTCCCATGACAACTAGTTACATCTCCGGGTTGTTCGGGTCAGCCACCAAGGCAACCTCCACTCTGAGATTTCTGGTACCGGGAAATATAAGCGCCAATGTTCATGTGAATATTTATTCTGGTGGTGGGCTCATCACGCCGGTTGGTTTTGATTCCCTCGCGATCGCTCGCCAACGCGTGATAGATGTTCCGCTACCTAAGATCTCTCTTTCGACCCCGTACGGAATTGCAATCACCTCCGACCAGCCAATTTTTGTTTCGACTCTGACAAAAAGAACCACCGGAGGAGCGGACTTCGCCTGGGCCAATCAGTTGACCCCACTTTCAAATTTCCAAATTAATTTAGCCGGCGCAGCGGGCCAATTCTTTTTTATCGGCCATTCGGTGGCTATAAAGGCGCAATGGATTGATTCCAAGGGCAAAGCCAACACCGCCGTAATAACTGGCGAAGATTCGGCCGCTTGGCATCCTGCCGGCTCTCTCAACAGAATCACTTTCACGCCTCTCACCAAAGAGGTGATGTACGGCGGGGCACTCATTACAAATTCCGATGGCGGGCTTAACTACCTGCCATTGCTGGCCAATCAACTAATCTCGCGCGGTCAACTGCCAATCGCCGACCTGCGGACCTTGGCGCGCCGCTAGGTTGCACTAAATCCACCACTTCTAGGTGAACAGGCACTAATCTCTCAATTATGCGAACACAACACCGGTCCAGTCGAACCTGTTCGCGCGCTAGCTGCAAATTGCCAGCGATAAAGACCCTCACCTATGTTTACGCCGATTCCACCGCGGTCCTCGGGCCGCTGGCTATGTACGCAGAACCACACTCTTATGACCTCTGCGAATCGCATAGCGAGAAATTGACCCTTCCCAATGGCTGGAGCGTCCTTAAGATCGAGCCTGAATCAGATCCCGCAGGACCGAGCGAGGATGACTTGATGGCGATCGCAAATGCGGTACGCGAAGTAGGCAATCAACAGGGCGCTGCTACACCCACGGGGCCATCTCAACCTGAGTTGGGGCGTCGCGGCCACCTGCGGGCAATACCTTCAAACTAGGTCAATTCCAGCGCGCCTTTCTCAAGTAGATTTAATCCATGTTCACACGGGAAGAGCTAGATAAAGTAATCAAGGCTTATGACATTCGCGGGCTGGTCGACGAGCAGATAACACCTGATTTCACCTTCGTCTTAGGGACAGCATTTGCACGTTTCTTAATTGAAGAGCGCGAGCCAGCCACCGTCGTAATCGGTGAAGATATGCGACCTTCCTCCGATGAACTCGCCACAGCATTTGCCGATGGGCTGAACTCGCAAGGAATCGACGCGATAAGAATTGGGCTGGCATCTACCGACATGCTCTACTTCGCATCCGGATCGCTCAATTTACCGGGAGCGATGTTTACCGCGAGTCATAATCCTGCCGCCTACAACGGAATTAAAATGGCAAAGTCTGGTGCTCGTCCCATTGGAGCAGAATCTGGTTTATTGCGAATAAAAGATCTTATGGTGCAGGGAGTTGCCATGCGGCCAGGTTCCATTGGCCGGACCAGCTCCAAGGAGCTTCTCAATGACTACATCAATTTTCTGCTCAGTTTATTTAAAAGCGATGAATTCACCAGCGGTCGGCGCCTTAAAGTCGTCGTAGATGCCGGAAATGGCATGGCGGGATTTACCGCCCCTGCACTCATGGCTCGACTTAATGTTGATCTCGTTCCGCTCTACTTTGAACTCGATGGGAATTTTCCGAATCACGAGGCGAACCCCATAGATCCAAAGAATTTGGTGGATCTGGTCAAGCGCGTTAAGAAAGAAAAAGCAGATATTGGATTGGCCTTCGACGGAGATGCTGACCGCTGTTTCTTAGTTGATGAGAGGGGAGAATTGGTAAATCCCTCTGCACTCACCTCGCTGATTGCGATTCGCGAACTAAAGCGCAAGCCAGGTTCTACGATTATTTACAACCTCATCTCATCCCAGGCGGTACCAGAGATAGTCCAAGAGCACGGGGGCAAACCTTTGCGCTCTCGCGTGGGGCACTCGTATATCAAGAAGATGATGGCCGAGAGTGGCGCAATTTTCGGGGGAGAGCATTCAGGACACTTTTACTTCAGCGACTTCTGGCGCGCCGACTCTGGCGCCCTAGCGGCGCTCTTTGCAATAGCCGAACTTTCACATAGCAGCGAGCCACTTTCTCAGCTCTTGGCACCTCTTAACCGCTACTTCTCCAGCGGAGAAATTAATACCGTTGTAGAAGATCCGACGCAGAGCGTGGAGTTCATCAAGGCCTCGTTTCAGACGGACTATAAAATTGACGAACTCGACGGCGTGACCGTGACCGGCCCAGATTGGTGGTTCAACGTGCGCCCATCAAATACCGAACCTTTGCTCCGGCTTAATGTGGAGGCTAGTTCGCCAGAACAGATGGTTCAGGTGAGGGAGCAGGTACTTGCCCTCATCGGGTAACCTTTAGCCCTACGGACATCCGTCCACCACATATTAGACATGCACGTGACATGTTCATGAACTCTTGAAGGAGCTCTTGTGTCAGTTGAAACATCAGTAGGCCATAACATTGCAAATGCCGCGCTGGCGGCCGAAGGTAAGAAGCGGATCGAGTGGGCTGAGCGCAACATGCCAGTTCTGGCTCAGATCAAAGAGCGCTTTGCAGCAGAGAAGCCTTTTACGGGAATTCGCATCGCCGCGTGCATGCATGTGACCACCGAGACCGCGAACCTCATGCGCGCCTTAAAAGCGGGAGGCGCCGAACTCGCGCTCTGTGCTTCAAATCCACTTTCTACTCAAGATGACACCGCTGCAGCACTTGTGCACGAGTACGGCATCAATGTCTTTGCGCACAACGGCGTCGACCGTGAGGGTTACTACCGCGACCTTAATTCAGCACTTGATATCCAGCCGAATCTAGTTTTCGACGATGGTTGTGACTTGGTAAACACCCTGCATACAACTCGTACTGAGTTGCTCCCTGGAATTATGGGCGGGTGCGAAGAAACCACGACCGGAGTAATTCGTCTGCGCCAAATGAGCAAAGACGGCGCTCTGAAGTTTCCCATGATCGCTGTTAATGACACCGATACAAAACATATGTTTGATAATCGATTCGGAACCGGTCAATCCACGATGGATGCCATCTTCCGCGCAACTAATGGGTTAATTGCAGGATCGACAGTAGTGGTCTGTGGCTTTGGATATTGCGGCAAAGGCGTTGCCGAACGTGCTCGCGGCATGGGCGCAAATGTTGTCATTACTGAGATTGATCCGACGAAAGCCCTTGATGCCTTGATGCAGGGATATCGAGTGATGAACTCATTGGAGGCCGCCAAGATTGGCGATTTCTTTGTTACCGTCACCGGAAATCGTGACGTGCTTCGCGAGGAGCACTTTGCGGTGATGAAGGATGGCGCGATCTTCGCCAACTCAGGACATTTCGATATCGAAATTGACGTGGCTTGGCTGGAGAAGAACGCCGCCAAGAAGAACAAGCGAATTCGCCATCAAACGGATGAGTACGTGCTCGCTGATGGTCGACGTTTGCTACTTATTGCTGAAGGCAGATTGGTAAATCTGGGCGCAGCTGAAGGTCACCCGGCATCAGTAATGGATATGTCTTTCTCTGATCAGGCACTCACCGCAGAATGGCTCCTCAAAATGGCAGCCTCGCTCGGTGCTGGTTTGCACGATGTCCCAACTGAGATTGATAAAGAGGTCGCTCGTCTCAAACTTGCCAGCATGGGAGTTGGAATTGACACCCTTACGCCGGCGCAAGAGCTGTACCTCAACTCGTGGGAGCATGGCAGCTAATGACGCTAATTATGGTTGTCGATGACGACCAAGATTTAGCCGAGATGCTCGGTATCGTCCTCAATGGCTCAGGTTTTGAGGTCGATTTGGTCAACTCCGGAGACCAAGTTATGGCAATCTTTAATTCGCATGAGCCAGATCTAGTTCTACTAGATGTGATGCTTCCTGGCATAAGCGGAATCGAAGTCTGCAAACTGATCCGCGAAAAGTCGATGGTTCCCATCGTTATGTTGACCGCCAAGGGCGATAGTTACGACGTCGTTAAAGGGCTGGAAGCTGGCGCCGACGATTACATGATTAAACCCTTTAACCCGGCGGAGCTTGTTGCGCGTATCAAGGTGCGTTTGCGTCGTTCCAATGTCGAAAGTTCTACGACCTTGCGCATCTGTGACATCGTCATCGACCAGGTTGCTCATACCATTATTAGAAATGGCAAGACCATCCCACTGACCCGACTGGAGTTCGACTTACTCGTCGCTCTAGCGAAAGAGCCCGGTCGCGTATTTACCCGAGATGCGCTTTTGAGCGAGGTGTGGGGATACCAACATGCCGCCGATACCCGCTTGGTCAACGTCCACGTGCAAAGGCTGCGGGCAAAGGTCGAAGAAGATGTTGATAATCCTCAAGTTGTTCTCACGGTACGTGGCGTTGGGTATAAGGCGGGAACGAGTCAGACATGAAATGGCTTGGCGTGAAATGGCGGAGCTCAATCCTCTTTCGCGTCATTTCTACTACTTTCCTACTTTCTATCGTTCTCATCTCTCTCGTAGGTAGCATTCTCTTCATCCAAATATCCAATGGTATTTATCGTGAAAAGACCAATGAATCACTCTCCGAGGCGCAGTCTCTTTATGAGTATGCCCAGGGGCAGTTAGATGCGACGCTCTACCTCCCCTCGCTAAAGTTGCCAGCAGTCGTCGCAAAGATTCTGCATTCCAATGACCTCACTTTGGCCACAACGCCGCGCGAAGTAGTGCTACTTGGCTCCCCGCTCGCGAAGAAAGTGAACGATAAATATAACGGAGCATCCGACAACGTTGATTTCAATTCGATTCCCGATTCCCTTCGGGTTTCTGTCAGAGGATTAGGCACTGCAAAATGGATCCGCGGGGAAATTGGATTTCAGGATGGAACCAAGAGAAGCGCGATAATTGTTGGACATGTAATTGAAGTTCCTCCGCAATCACCTTACGAGTTGTACTACGTCTTTCTTCTGACGGAACAGCAGACCATCGTCGATTTCATTGGTCGATTGCTCCTCTTCGCCGGATTTCTTCTCGTCTTCATGATTGGTGGAATCTCGTGGTACGTCATTCGCCAAGCTATTAATCCGATTAAAGATGCGGCCGAGATCGCGGAACAGTTGACGGCAGGTGATTTGAATCGACGAATGCAAGTTACGGGAGAAGATGAAATGACCCGCCTTGCGATCTCTTTCAATGAGATGGCACTCTCTATGCAACAGCAGATATCTAGGCTGGAGAATCTCTCCCGGCTGCAGCAGCGCTTCGTATCGGATGTATCGCATGAGTTGCGTACCCCCTTAACGACAATTCGTATGGCCTCTGATGTGATTACCGAGAGCAAGGGAAGGATGGATCCGGCAGCTGCTCGCAGCGCAGAACTACTGCAATCGCAAATTATCCGCTTTGAATCCCTGCTCACCGATCTCTTGGAGGTCAGTCGCTTCGATGCCAGCGCATCTATATTGGAACTTAAAGATGTTGACATTAAGTCAATCGTCCTTCAATCCATTGATCAAATGCAAGTTGGCCACACTGGTCAGATTCGCACCTACTTCCCAGAGAGCGAAGTTGTTGCATCGGTCGACCCACGACGCATCGAGAGAGTGTTGCGAAACTTGATATCAAACGCCATCGATCACAGCGAAGGGCAGGCGATAGATATAACGATCAAGGACACCGACATTGAGGTTGCTGTCGGTGTGCGCGATTACGGAATTGGTTTTACCGAACGTGAGTCTGAGCGACTCTTTGATCGCTTCTGGCGCGCCGATCCTTCCCGTTCTAGGCTGCGCGGTGGCACTGGACTTGGACTTTCCATCGCACTTGATGATGCAAAACTGCACCAGGGTACGCTCAAAGCTTGGGGAGCCCCGGGTAAGGGAGCGAACTTTGTTTTAACGGTACCAAAAGCGCCTGGGATTCCGATTCAAGAAGAGCCCATTGCAGCCAACCCCAATGATGAGTCGTCCACATCCTTCCTATCTTTTGATGAGGACGATATTTAAATTTCTCCATAGTTCTTCTTATGGATTCTCTTCTGCAATTGTTATTTCC
>JBAXVT010000013.1:0-25966 GCA_037128715.1 Actinomycetes bacterium | reverse complement strand
GAACCAAGCCCGCTACCGTAGAAACTGGAATCCAAATTCAGGTCCCGCTCTTTATCAAGCAGGATGAGAAGGTTCTTGTGGATACTCGCACCGGTGCATATCTCGGTCGCGCCAATTCCTAAGAGCGGATCAAAGAATGAGCGCTAGACGGAAAGCACGAAAACGCACCCTCGACATTCTCTTCGAAGCAGATATGCGGGGAGTGAGCGCGGTAGATCTTCTCCAACTCCGTCCCATCGATGAAATCTCGGAATCCGCGTATGCCCGGACTCTGGTTCTAGGCGTCGCAGAACATAGCGCCAAGATCGATGAGCTCATCCATACCTATGCAGAGGGTTGGGATATGGACCGGATGCCGATCATTGATCGCAACCTGCTCCGTATCGCTCTCTTCGAGATTCTCTGGAGCGCAGATTTAGATGACAAGATCGCGGTTTCTGAGGCGGTCGAGATCGCTCAGGAGCTATCGACCAAGGACTCCGCCGCCTATATCAACGGCATCCTGGGACGCGTCATCATGCTCAAGTCGGTAATCTCACTCTCCTAAGTGGACTGCTAGACTTCCCAAGCGGAATCAGCCGCATATCCTTTAACTGACGTCCTGTGAGGCGGCAAAGGAGAGTAGATGAGTGTTGTACTAGAACAGAGCGAGATTGAACGTTCGCTCAAACGCATTGCGCATGAAATTATCGAGCGCAACCATGGTCTGCAATCAGTAGTTCTCCTCGGTATTCCCACTCGCGGAGTAACCCTGGCCCAGCGCATCGGAAAATTCCTGGCATCTATTGATACCCCTGTCCCAGTTGGGGTTCTGGATATCACCATGTTCCGCGACGACCTGAGACTGCGCCCGCCACGTCCATTGGTACCGACCCAGATTCCTTCTGAAGGGCTGGAAGGTAAAGATCTCATTCTCGTCGATGATGTTCTCTTTTCGGGCAGAACGATTAGAGCTGCCTTGGATGCAATCGGAGAACTCGGAAGACCTCGAACTGTCCAACTGGCAGTTCTCATCGATCGCGGACATCGCCAACTTCCTATAAGAGCCGACTATGTGGGAAAGAACATTCCGACAAATTCTCGCGAGAGCGTGCGCGTTCAGCTCCACGAGATCGACGGCATCGACCAGGTAGAACTGAACATCTGATGCATACTCCGCACCTTCTCTCCGCAAAAGATCTATCAAAGGTCGAGGCTCTAGAGATACTAGATACTGCTCGGGAACTCTCACGTATCACCGATGGAGCGATCAAGAAACTTCCCACCTTGCGCGGGCGCACCGTTGTGAACCTCTTCTTTGAAGACTCCACCAGAACCCGCCTCAGTTTCGAAGCAGCCGCTAAGCGCCTCTCCGCAGAAGTCATCAACTTCTCGGCCAAGGGTTCAAGCGTGAGTAAGGGAGAATCTCTCAAGGACACCGCGCAAACTCTTGAAGCGATGGGGGCGGAGTTAATAATTATTCGCCACCCCACCTCTGGATCTGCCCAACGATTGGCAGAATCAGGGTGGGTGACATCTCATATCGTGAATGCCGGAGATGGAATGCACGAACATCCCACCCAAGCCCTCTTAGATGCTTACACAATTCGATCACATTTCCCGGAGCACGATCGTGATTTCACGGGGCTACGCATCGGAATTGTCGGGGACATCCTGCACTCCCGAGTTGCCCGCAGTAACGTCCTTCTCCTGACTGCTCTCGGCGCCCGGGTTGTCCTGATAGGACCCCCAACCTTGATTCCAATAGGTGCTTATAGTTGGCCGGTTGATATCTCTTATAACCTAGATCAAGAGATCGGTTCCCTAGATGCAATCATGATGTTGCGCGTGCAGAGTGAGAGAATGAGCGACGCCTTCTTCCCGACCGAACGCGAATACGCCCGCGACTTTGGGTTAGGTACACAGCGACTGCGAGCACTAAAGAAGAGTGCAATCATCATGCATCCCGGCCCGATGAATCGTGGTTTGGAAATTTCTGCCGCCAGCGCAGATTCTCCGCAATCAGTTATTTTGGAGCAGGTCGCAAATGGCGTCCTGGTGAGAATGGCGGTTCTCTATCTGCTTATGGGCGGGACTTCGATTCCGACAGAGGGAGTTTTGGTATGAGCAATTCTGATTTCCTCTTAAATAACGTTCTTATGAGTGATGGGGCTTCGGTTGAGATCGAAGTTCGAGAGCACCGCATCGCACGCATTAGTTCGGCACTTGATTCAGATCTGACAGCGATTGATGGTCGCGGAGCAATGGTTCTGCCGGGACTTGTGGACCTGCATACTCACTTGCGCGAACCAGGCAAGGAGAATTCTGAGACGGTTCTTTCGGGGAGCCAAGCAGCAATTAAGGGTGGTTACACCGCGCTTAGCGCTATGGCCAACACATCTCCGGTTGCTGATACCGCTGGAGTGGTTGAGCAAGTTGCACGTTTGGGCAAAGAGGCCGGGCTCTGCGACGTTTTTCCCATCGGAGCAGTCACGGTAGGGCTTAAGGGGGAATCGCTCGCCGAGCTATCGGCTATGGCACAGTCCGCAGCGCAGGTACGCATTTTTAGCGACGATGGACATTGCATAAGCGACCCACTGCTCATGCGCCGTGCCTTGGAATATGTGAAAGCTTTTGGGGGAGTAATAGCGCAACACGCCCAAGATCCACTGTTAACAGTGGGTTCGCAGATGAACGAGGGAATTGTTTCTAGTCGACTTGGTCTTAAGGGTTGGCCCTCCGTAGCCGAGGAATCGATCATTGCCAGAGATATCTTGATGGCGCACTACGTGCAGAGCAGATTGCATATCTGTCACCTCACCACAAAGGGTGGAGTCGAGCTCGTTCGCTGGGCCAAGAGCCAAGGAATTGCCGTAACAGCAGAAGTAACTCCGCATCATCTGATGCTCACCGACGATTTAGCGGAGAGCTACGATCCGGTTTATAAGGTGAATCCACCTCTACGCACCGCGGTAGATGTGCAAGCGCTGCGCGAAGGTTTAGCGGATGGCACTATCGATATCGTTGCCACCGATCACGCTCCCCATCCGGCAGAAGATAAAGATTGCGAGTGGAGCGCTGCGGCCTTTGGAATGATCGGGCTGGAGACCGCTCTCTCAATCGTCGCCAAGGCAATGATTGAGACTGGCTTAATGGATTGGACAACGCTCGCGCAACGCATGTCGACAACGCCCGCCGCGATTGGTGGTTATGAAGATCATGGTGCGATAACTGTAGGTAATTTCGCTAATTTCGTCGTAGTGGACCCGTCTGCCACTTGGAAGGTAGATCGCACTAACCTCCTCTCCAGAAGTTCCAATACCCCTTTCCATGACTTCACTCTTCCGGCCAGCGTTGTTCATACCTTCTTCCGCGGAGTTCACGTTCTCAAAGACAGTCAATTGACGGGATTGAAATATGAGTAAAGCATTCTTAGTACTTGATGATGGGACCGTCTTTGAGGGCGAGAGTTGGGCTTGTAGCGGAGAAGCCTTCGGAGAAGCGGTCTTCTCGACAGGAATGACTGGATATCAAGAGACCTTGACTGATCCTTCGTATCACAAACAGATTGTCATAATGACCGCTCCGCACATAGGTAATACCGGAATGAATGACAGCGACAAGGAGTCTGAGAAGATCTGGGTCGCCGGCTTTGTGGTTCGCAATCCCTCGCCACGCGTAAGCAATTGGCGGTCTCAATACTCGCTAGAGAGCTCACTCATTGAAGCAGGAGTTGTAGGAATTCAAGGAGTGGATACGCGCGCAATTACTCGTCACCTGCGCGACCGAGGTGCGATGCGCATCGGAATCTTCTCCGAAACAACTTTGACGCGTTCTGAAATGATCATCAAGGTACGCGCCACCGACGCTATGGCGGGTGCCTTCCTAGCTAACGATGTGACGACGAAAGAGAAGTACGTGGTTAGTCCTCCCAGTGGAACCGAGGTGCGCTTTCGCGTCGCGGCGATTGATTTAGGTATAAAAAATGCAACACCTAGATCAATGTCCGAAAGAGGCATTGAAGTAACGGTCTATCCCCTTGGCACAACGGCCGAAGAGATTAAGGCGTCGCACCCTAATGGGCTCTTCATCTCAAACGGGCCGGGTGATCCAGCGACCATGACCCAAGTTGTCGATCTCGTTCGGGAATTTCTGACTGATGAAATACCAACCTTTGGAATCTGCTTCGGCCACCAAATTTTGGGTCGCGCTTTGGGTTTTGACACTTATAAGTTGCCTTTCGGCCACCGCGGAATCAACCAACCCGTAAAGAATTTGCAGAGCGGAAGAATCGAAATCACGGCACATAATCATGGTTTTGCCGTAGAAGCTCCATTAGAGGGAGATTTCCATACCGCCTTCGGCGCGGGTCATGTGAGCCACATCTGTCTCAATGATGGCGTCGTTGAGGGACTTGAATTAATCGAACGTCCCGCGTTCAGCGTGCAATACCACCCCGAGTCCGCAGCCGGCCCTCACGATGCGGCATACCTCTTCGACCACTTCGTAGAGCTGATGAGTAAGGCAAAGGTTAAAAATGCCTAGAGATACCAGCATTGAAAGCGTCCTCGTTATTGGATCGGGTCCCATAGTTATAGGACAGGCCTGCGAATTCGATTATTCGGGAGTGCAGGCTTGTCGTGTCCTGCGTGAAGAGGGCATCCGCGTTATTTTAATTAACTCCAATCCAGCGACGATTATGACCGACCCCGAGTTCGCGGACGCCACGTATATTGAACCGATCACCCCAGAGTTCATCGAAAAGATCATGGAACTCGAGAAGCCATCAGCAGTTCTTGCAACTCTCGGTGGGCAGACGGCGCTCAACGCGGCCATGGCGCTTCACGCACGAGGTTCCTTCGATAAATTTGGAGTTAAGTTAATTGGTGCAAATGTTGAGGCCATCAAGCGCGGAGAAGATCGTGAAATCTTTAAAACGATCGTCGCGAAGGTCGGGGGAGAATCAGCTCGTTCGCGTATCTGTCATTCCATGTCAGACTGTTTGAGCGCTGCAACCGAGTTGCGCTATCCAGTCGTAGTCCGACCTTCCTTCACTATGGGTGGGTTGGGTTCTGGAATCGCTTTTAATCAGAGCGAACTTGAGTTGATTGCAGGCGCAGGACTGCGCCATAGCCCAACTAATGAGGTCCTCCTCGAAGAATCTATCTTGGGCTGGAAAGAATTTGAATTGGAAGTGATGCGGGATCATCTCGACAATGTAGTGATCGTCTGTAGCATCGAGAACGTTGATCCGATGGGCGTTCACACGGGTGACTCAATCACCGTAGCCCCAGCTTTGACTCTCACCGATGTGGAATACCAACGGCTACGCGATTTATCGATCGACATCATTCGCGAAGTGGGCGTCGAAACCGGGGGCTGCAATATTCAATTTGCGGTGAATCCCGTTGATGGTCGAATCATTGTCATTGAGATGAATCCACGAGTTTCACGATCCTCAGCGTTGGCGTCAAAAGCGACAGGATTTCCCATCGCGAAGATCGCCACCAAGTTAGCAGTTGGTTACACGCTCGATGAGATTCAAAATGATATTACCAAGAGCACTCCAGCCTCCTTCGAGCCGACTCTGGATTACATCGTGGTCAAAGTGCCGCGCTTCGCTTTTGAGAAATTTGCCGAAGCCGATCCTCGTCTGACGACAACCATGAAGTCAGTGGGAGAAGCCATGGCGATGGGCCGTTCCTTTGCCGAGGCGCTACAGAAGGCCTTACGTTCACTCGAAAAGAAGGGCAGCACCTTCTCTTGGGAGAAGGAAGGGGAGACGCTTGATTCACTCCTCTCCAAGGTTGGAATTCCTACCGAGTGGCGGCTGCAGCAAGTGCAAAGAGCACTGTGGTTGGGTGCGACTATCGAAGAGGTTCACTCAATATCGAAGATCGATCCCTGGTTTCTCGCGCAAATACAGGGGATTAATGAACTGGCTAATGATATTTCCGCTGCTCCAACCCTAAGTATCGATCTGCTCCGCAAAGCGAAGGTAAATGGTTTTGGAGATGCACAAATCGCAGCTCTGCGCGGCGTACTGGAAGCCCAAATAAGAAGTGATCGCGGAATAGCAAACGTCCACCCCGTCTTCAAAATGGTGGATACCTGCGCGGCGGAATTTGCATCAAGTACTCCGTACTACTACTCGTCGTATGACCTGGAATCTGAAGTTCTGCCGCGGGTCAAGCCTGCGGTAATAATCTTAGGAAGCGGACCAAACCGCATCGGCCAAGGATTGGAATTCGATTACTCATGCGTGCATGCAGCCTTCGCCTTACGCGATGCGGGTTTCGAAACGATCATGATCAACTGCAATCCTGAGACGGTTTCCACGGACTATGACACCTCTGATCGTCTCTACTTCGAACCCTTGACCTTAGAAGATGTTCTGGAGGTAATAGCAGCCGAAACTCAGGCTGGTCCAGTACTCGGCGTGATTGCCCAACTTGGTGGACAGACACCACTTGGTTTGGCACGAGGTCTACTAGAGGCTGGCGTTACGATTCTTGGGACAAGCCCACACGCCATCGATATGGCCGAGGATCGTGGAGAGTTTGGCAGGATTCTGCAAGAGAATGCCCTTAACGCACCGAAATTTGGTTTGGCGCGGTCTTACGAAGAAGCGCTCAAAGTTGCAGCAGATATTACTTATCCAGTTCTCGTCCGCCCCTCCTTCGTTCTTGGTGGGCGGGGCATGGAGATTGTGTACGACGATGAGTCTCTCAAGGGTTTTATCGAGAAGGCCACTGAAATCACCCCGAACCAACCAGTCCTCATAGATCGCTTTTTAGACGATGCCATTGAAATCGATGTTGATGCCCTCTTTGATGGCAGCGAGTTGTACATGGCAGGAATCATGGAGCATATTGAAGAGGCGGGCATTCACTCTGGAGATTCCGCATGCGTTCTCCCCAGCATCTCGCTCTCCGAGGGGCAACTAGAGGAAATTCGGATCGCCACCGCGAAGATTGCGCGCGGAGTAGATGTTCGCGGACTGATCAATATTCAATTTGCCATCTCGCGTGCAGATGAAGTCCTCTATGTGTTAGAGGCTAATCCGCGGGCCTCCCGTACCGTGCCTTTTGTATCGAAGGCTACGGGGATTCCGCTCGCCAAAGCTGCAGCGTTGATTTCAATCGGCCGCACAATCTCTGATTTGCGCGCCTCTGGACTCTTGCCATCTGCAGGTGATGGCCTTCCCTTTGGCGTCTGTGTCAAAGAGGCGGTCCTTCCTTGGAACCGCTTCCGACGCGTGGATGGCACCGGGGTCGACTCCGTACTCGGTCCAGAGATGCGATCTACCGGTGAAGTTATGGGGATTGCCGAGACATTCGGTGAGGCCTACGCGAAGAGTCAGACCGCTTCATTTGGAGCTCTACCTATGAGTGGAAATGTATTCATTTCGCTCTCCGAGAGAGATAAGGCGGCCAGCGTGCAGCCTGCGCGCGAACTTACCAATTTGGGATTTACCCTCTTCACGACGATCGGCACGCATAAACTTTTGGCGATGAACGGTGTTCCATCGACAGTCGTGCGCAAGAATTCCGAAGTCGGCGAAGGTTTGTCAGCTGTTGACATCATCAATACCGGTCAAGTGGATCTCGTGATCAACACTCCTCTCGGACGGGGAACGAGACAGGACGGATGGCTAATTAGAACTGCCTCTGTGCAGCGTGGGATTCCGATTATTACGACCATCGCGGGATTCAAGGCTGCGGTTGCTGGTATCACCCAACTAAGCAAGAGTGAGCCTTCGGTACTCTCATTACAACGCTGGCAGAGATTGGTAGGCAGATGATTAATTCAAAAGCTGTTCAGCTCTCAGCTGAGGTTGTTTCAAATAAGAAGGTTGGCGCTTATAACCATATGGTCTTTGAGGTCGGTGATATGGCTGCCAGCTGCCGACCCGGTAACTTCGTTGCGATATCTGTAGGAGGTGCGAGCTCGTCGCTGATATTGCGCCGTGCCTTCGCCATATATCGCGCATCCCTCCGCTCCGATGGGGTTGGTCTGCTGGAGTTAGTTATCGCCCCGCAAGGGAGCGGTAGTAAGTGGTTGGTCGCACAAGAACCCGGCGATCGCGTTGATCTGATCGCACCGCTAGGTACATCTTTCGGTATTCCCAAGGAGCCTATTAACGCCCTTTTAGTAGGTGGGGGATATGGTTCTGCACCACTTTTCTCGCTAGCCGAAACTCTAAAGGCGCGCGGTTGCCGAGTAGATATGGTCCTCGGGGCGAGCACCGCGGGGAAAATTTATGCGCCGCTAGAAGGTAAACGCTCTGTTAATTCTTTGACGATTACCACGGATGATGGAAGCGCGGGTATCGCAGGAAGAGTGAGCGATGTACTGCCCGATCTCATTAAGGAGCATTCTGTAGATGTGATTTACTCCTGTGGGCCGATGGCAATGTTAGAAGCGATCACTGTAATTTCGCAGAAGGCAGATGTGCTCCATCAATGTTCGGTCGAAGAGTCGATGGCCTGCGGTATCGGAGTCTGCATGACCTGCGTGCTGCCGGTTGAGGGGGATGACGGCATTATCAGGATGACCCGCAGCTGTGTAGAAGGTCCAGTTATGGATGGCAATCGGGTGCTCTGGAGTAGATCTCGTGAGATTCCAGATGGGGTGTGGGGCAAATGAGCATCAACTTCAGCACTTCTATTGGTGGCGCCTTCTTTGCCAACCCAATATTTACCGCTTCCGGGTGTGCGGGTTCCGGTAAAGAGCTATCCCACTTCTTTCCGCTTACCTCACTCGGGGCGGTTGTTACTAAATCGATCATGATTAAACCGCGCAGCGGACGCGCCACTCCACGAATGGCCGAGACTCCTAGTGGGATGTTGAACTCCATCGGGTTGCAAGGCCCTGGAATTGATCTCTTTTTGGAGAACGACATACCTTGGTTACGCGAGCAAGGTGCACGAATTATCGTGAGTATCGCTGGAGAAAGCGTCGAGGATTACGCAGTTCTCGCACGCAAGTTACGCAACATCCCAGGGCTCAGTGCCTTAGAAGTAAATATCTCCTGCCCTAATGTGGAAAATCGCGGACAAGTTTTCGCATGCCATCCGGATACAGCTTCTTCAGCTATAGCCGCGGTGCGCCGCAATATCGGAGGAGAGTTGCCGATCATTGCAAAACTCTCGCCAGATGTTACTGACATCGTCGCTATCGCCGAGAGTGTCATAACTGCTGGAGCTGATGGACTCGCTCTTATAAATACCCTTCTTGGAATGGTCATTGATACCACCACTATGACGCCAAAGTTGTCACAGAAAACTGGAGGGCTCTCTGGCCCAGCCATTCGACCGATCGCCGTCCGCGCCATATACCAAGTCAAAGCAGCCTTTCCTAAGATTCCCATAGTTGGCATGGGCGGAGTAACTAATGGTCGCGACGCCTTCGAGTTAGTGCTCGCCGGCGCAAACGCCGTCTCGATTGGAACTGCCTCGTTTGGCAATCCGATAGCGGCCATGACTATTAAGAACGAATTAGAAGATCTCTGCCAGGAACGTGGTTTTACTTCATTCTCAGATGCTGTGGGTTACGCCCACCGGACGGAGGCATAATGCAGAAAGTTAATTCGCCGATTATCTTGGCTCTCGATACCGACGAACTTGATACAGCAGTCAATTGGATCGAAGCTACCGCCGGCAGTGTTGATGTATTCAAGGTCGGACTGGAATTCTTTCTTAAACACGGTGCTGCGGGTCTGCTCGAGTTGCGAAATACCAGGCACTTCGAACTCTTTTTAGATCTCAAACTGCATGACATTCCCAATACTGTGGCTGGCGCGGTGCGATCCATTCGCGAACTACAACCGCGTTTTCTCACCGTACATGCATCAGGTGGTTCTGCGATGATAAAAGCGGCGGCAGAGGCCGGACCGGCAATATCGATTACGGCCGTAACGGTGCTCACCTCACTAGATCAAGCAGAACTGTCGAACATGGGAATAGCTCTACCCCCATTAGATTTCGCGGTCTCTCTAGCGCGCAATGCGGTCGCTTCAGGGGCTCGCGCAATCGTCTGCTCTCCAATGGAAGTAACCGCCATTCGCAGTGCAGTTGGAAGCGAGATAGAAATTATTACTCCTGGCGTTCGTCCCGCCGACTCCGAACTTGGGGATCAGAGCCGAGTAATGACCCCACGCGACGCGATAATCGCCGGCGCGGATTACCTTGTAATTGGACGGCCGATTACTTCTTATTACGCACAATCTCCGCAAGCGATGCGTGAAAGATCTCAACAAATCTTGGAATCCCTCTCTTGACTCCCACGCCTCCACCGCAACTCTCTGTAGCCCAGCGGCAGGCCGCCCTGGAAAAGGCAAAAATTTCTAGGCAAGAGCGCGCCGAGGTGAAGCGCTTGATAACTCTGGGGGAGATGAATATCTTCGATGCAATAAACGATCCGCGCGAATCCATTCGTCGTATGAAGGTGATAGAACTTCTCTCTGCGCTTCCCGGAGTGGGTAAGGCGCGCGCTACATTAATCATGGAGCGTCGGAATATCTCACCTACCCGTAGAATTGGTGGTCTAGGTCATCTGCAATTAAAGGCGTTGGGGAAGGAGTTGGCGGTGGCGAAGGTGGACCCAGTCCGCGGAAAGTTGATTGTCATCTCTGGACCCGGCGGGGTCGGTAAGAGCACCATCACCGCTCAACTGCGCAACGACCCCAGATTTTGGATCAGCGTATCTGCTACCACCCGTGATCCCAGACCAGGCGAGCGCGAAGGTGTCGATTATTTATTCCTCACTCCAGAGCGTTTTCAGGAGATGATCGAAGTTGGAGAGTTTTTAGAGTGGGCTGAATTTGCTGGAAACCGCTACGGCACTCCACGTGGTCCAGTAGAGGAGTGGCGCACGCTAGGTAAGCACGTCATCTTGGAGATCGAAATAGATGGGGCTCGTCAGGTGCGCGCTCGAGAGGCGGGGGCTACCCTCATCTTTATCGCGCCTCCATCCTGGGAGGAGCTGGTTCGCCGCCTTACCAGTCGGGGTACAGACTCCCCAGAGCGACGCGCCGCCCGCCTAGCCCTTGCTGAGCAAGAGATGGCTGCAGCGAGCGAATTCGATGCAATCCTCGTAAATGAGCACGTCGAGGGCTTGATCGAGCAACTGGTATCCTTGGCGACTGCTTAACTGACGAATAGAGGGACACACATGTCTGCTGAACTTACCGATGGAATCACCCATCCTTCGATCGATGAACTTCTCGATGCTGCTGGATCTAAGTACAGCCTCGTTCTCTACGCTGCCAAGCGTGCCCGCCAGATCAACGCTTACTACTCCCAACTGGGAGAGGGCCTGCTTGAGTATGTAGGACCACTAGTTGAAACCTATGTACACGAAAAGCCACTCTCAATCGCACTCCGCGAGATTAATCAGGGCCTTCTCACCATTGAGAATTTGGAACCTGTCGCTGAGGCCACGAGCTCAGAAGTTTCTGCTTAACAAAGAAGAAGATGTATCCGCGCGGGCGTGAAATCGTCCTCGGTGTATCCGGGGGAATTTCGGCCTACAAATCCTGCGATCTTCTCCGCAGGTTACAAGATCTTGGTTTCTTAGTTACGGTCATCCCCACACGAGCCAGTCTCAATTTCGTTGGCTTATCGTCGTGGGAAGCTCTCTCTGGCCGTCTGGTTCCGACCGATCTCTGGAACAACGTTCATCAGGTTCCTCACATCGCACTAGCGAGAGAGGCCGACGCTATCGTCGTGGCTCCAGCCACCGCAGATATCATGGCGAAAGTTGCAGCAGGAATCGCCGATGATCTATTAACCAATGTGATCTTGGCCAGTAAAGTCCCGTTGATCTTTGTGCCGGCGATGCACACCGAGATGTGGCTCAATGCGGCGACTCAAGCGAATGTGCAACTATTGCGTAGCCGTGGTCATCAGGTGATTGAACCCGACTCAGGAAAACTTACCAGCGGTGACGTAGGCCTGGGCAGATATCCCGAAAGTTCAAAGATAATCGCTTGTCTAACATCTACTCTGCAGAGTCGCGCCGATCTCCAAGGACGCACTGTATTGATTAGCACCGGCGGGACACGAGAGGCGATAGATCCGGTCCGCTTTATTGGGAACAACTCCTCGGGCCGGCAGGGTTACGCTCTGGCTTATGCTGCGATTGCGCGCGGAGCAACGGTGACACTTGTAGCAGCGAACTGCGCACTCGAAGATATCGAGGGAGTCGAGACCGTTCACGTAACCACTGCGCTGGAGATGCAGGCGGCGCTGGAATCGCGCTTTGACGGCGCAGATGTTGTGGTCATGGCTGCTGCGGTTGCAGATGTTCGGCCCAGTGTTTTCAATGCGACGAAGATTGCTAAAGATGATTTGTCAGAGATTCCGGTTATCAAGAACCCAGATATTACTAAGGAACTTTCGCTGCGCAAGAAGAACCAGATCATGATCGGCTTTGCGGCACAGACAGTTGACTCGGTAGCAGAAGGTTTGGCCTTGGCCGCTGCAAAGATGAAGGATAAGGGTCTAGATATTGTTTATTTCAATGATGTCTCAGGTGGCGCGATCTTTGGTTCCGATAAGACTGCAGGGGTTATTTTGACCTCATCTGGAGCAAAATTTGAATTTGCTTCCGGACCCAAGGTGACACTCGCCAACAAGATTCTAGATTTGGCCGTCGATAAGTTAGGTTATGCCAATGACTAAGCGACTGTTCACATCCGAGTCCGTCACCGAAGGCCACCCCGATAAGATCGCAGACCAGATCTCTGATGCCATTCTCGACTCTCTTCTCAGTCAAGATGCCAAAAGCCGCGTGGCGGTAGAAACACTAATCACTACTGGCCAGGTACATGTTGCCGGAGAAGTGACGACCAAGGGCTACGCAGATGTAATGGGAATCGTCCGAGATACCGTTCTGGAGATTGGCTACGACTCTTCGGATAAGGGCTTCGACGGCAACTCTTGCGGCGTTTCAATTTCGCTGGGACAGCAGTCCAATGACATAGCGCAAGGCGTTAATTCTGCTATGGAAAATCGCGTTTCATCATCCATCGATCCGCTAGATGCACAAGGCGCGGGGGATCAAGGCTTGATGTTTGGTTATGCCTGCGAAGACACACCAGAACTCATGCCACTGCCTATTTCACTCGCGCACCAATTAGCGCAGAAACTTTCACAGGTACGTAAATCGGGAGAGTTGGATTATCTCCGCCCCGATGGCAAGACTCAGGTCACCATCGAATACGACGGGGATCGCCCCGTCGCTCTCAACACCATCGTTATTTCCTCGCAACATGCTGCGCATGTTAACTTGGACCAGGTTCTTGCACCCGACATCGAGCGTTTGGTTATTCGCCCAGTGCTGGCGGGGATAGCCCTTGATCACTCCAATGTACGCATCTTGATCAACCCGACGGGTCGCTTCGTCACGGGTGGACCTATGGGCGATGCGGGATTGACCGGTCGAAAGATTATTGTCGACACCTATGGTGGAATGGCGCGCCATGGAGGAGGAGCTTTTTCGGGTAAAGATCCTTCAAAAGTTGATCGCTCTGCAGCCTACGCAATGCGTTGGGTTGCTAAGAATGTTGTCGCTGCCGGTCTTGCCACTCGCTGCGAAGTTCAGGTGGCTTACGCTATTGGAAAAGCCCAACCAGTTGGTCTCTTCGTCGAGTGCTTCGGAACTGAAAGAGTTCCTGTACTACAAATTGAAGCTGCCATTGAAGTGGTCTTTGATCTACGTCCAGCGGCTCTGATTCGCGACCTTGACTTGCTCCGCCCTATTTATCAGAAGACCGCCAGCTACGGACATTTCGGGCGCGAACTTCCAGCCTTTACATGGGAGAAGAGTGATCGAAGTGCTCTCTTGCAAAAGGCCGTTAAGGGTTAGTTTGACGTGGCTGAAGTAAAGCCACTCAAACTCCGCCAAGAGAAGGCTCAGCACTTTCGCGCGCGCGCGACTCGCAATCCAGTAGCCCGCGTCTTGGTTGATCACCAGGTTGTTCATCTGGAGCAGATCTATGAATACAACGTCCCGGAAATATTTAGCGAAATCGCCTGTGTTGGCGCGCTGGTGGAAATTGAATTTGGCCACACACTGACTCAGGGTGTGATCTTGGAAAGATATGCGCAAGCGGAGAACGCTGGAGCTCTCAAGGAAATCCAAAAGGTACTGACCATTGCCCCATATGTCTTGCCAGATCAAATCCTGAACATTGAAAGAGCGGCGGCTTTGTACGGGACAAGTCCTTGGGATCTCCTGCGCCGGTGTGTACCCCCATTTTCTAAAGTTGGGGAACGCAATTTTCTATCGACGGTTTTGGATGAACGAGGGACGATAGCTCCCGCTAGAGCGCTTCCACACTCTTTAGCGGAAATTCTTCAGGAACCAGCACAGATTTTATGCGCTATCGAACTTCCCTCTTCGCAAAGCTATTGGGAGCTACTAGCAGCCATTGCGCTAGAGCGCTTACGATTTGGATCAGTACTCGTGCTACTGCCCAATGAGCGAGAACTACTACTCCTTGAAGCGACCCTGCAGGAAATCGGATATGAAGCGATAACCATCGCTACTGCTGCCGGCAAAAGCGATCGCTATTCCAGCTATCTCAAGAGTCGCAGTGCGAAACCGCTCATCATCTTGGGTACCAGGAGTTCGGCCCTTCTCCCATTATCTGCCAATGCGACCGTACTGGTGGTCGACGATATGGATGAGTCCCACTACGAGCGGCGTTCTCCTACATGGAACACTCGCGATCTGATTGCTCTGCGCGAAGGAGATGTATCGGTCATCTACGTGGGCACTTCAATCAGCTTGGAGATTGCGCTGCGCATATCTGAGGAGTCCCTTCCGCTCTACCGCTTTCCAACGCCCCCACCAATTCGATTTCACAGCGCTAATTCTCCACAGGAGAGTGATTACTTTGAGATTGTTGGCGCGGGACTCCAAAAGGGTTCTGTGTTGATAAGCGTAGGAGCGACCGGATATGTCACCTCTTTCTCCTGCCAAAAGTGTCGAAATGTCGCGCTCTGTTCCTGTGGCGGGAAACTTTATCTCCCGGCGCGCAGCGTCAATCCTCGTTGTGCAACCTGCTCCACGGAATTTATAGAGTGGCGCTGTCCATGGTGCCAGGAGAGTAAACCACGAATAGTTTCCAGTGGGGTTACCCGCAAGGCAGAGGAGTTCGGTCGATCCTTCCCGCGTTACTCAATTCTCGCATCCTCTGCTGCGCATCCAATTTCTGCACTTCCAGATGGAACGCATCTAGTAATTAGTACGCCGGGAGTGGAGCCGCGTGGTGAATATGCCGCCATTGTCTTTCTCGATCTTGAGGGGCGACTGCTGCGAACCACCTTACGTGCCACCGAAGAGTTGCGGCTGCATATTCTGCGCACCCTTTCTATGGTGGCTAGAGGGGGAGAAACATACTTTGCACTTCCCCCCTCTGACGCTTTTTTGCAATCAATCTTGCGTGGTAAGCCACTTGGCGCTGCGGAGCGAGAGATATCCGAACGCGACGCCGCACAACTTCCTCCACGTTTTTGTACCGTACTGATTCACGGGGAGCGCGCTGAAAGCTTGAAGGAAGTTCTATCGCCTGTTGCGCAGATTGAACTGCTCGGTCCCTTTCTTCGTGAAGGCAAGAAGACCATCTTGGTGAAAGCGCCCAGTAAAAGTCTGGCTGAAATCGTTCTCCTTCTCTCTCACGTCAATCGCATCAATAGCATGCGTAAAGAGCCCCTCTTGACCTATCAGATCAACCCTTATTCTTTGAATTGACCCACCCACTAGTAGACTGAGCAAATGTCTATTCAGCCGATCCGCCTCTTTGGCGATCCAGTACTGACGACGCCAGCCAGCCCCGTTGAGACTTTCGACAAAGAGCTGCGCACCTTGGTCAAAGATTTAATGGAGACAATGCATGATGCTCCCGGAGCTGGCTTAGCAGCGCCGCAGATAGGGGTACCGCTTCGCGTATTTGTTTGGGACGTTGATGATGTCGAGGGCCACCTGGTTAATCCGTCGCTCTCGCTCAGCGATGAACTGCAAGATGGTGAAGAAGGCTGTCTATCTTTTCCCGATCTGCGTTACGACACTCCTCGCGCGCTGCGGGTCGTAGCCCGCGGTTTCAACATGCATGGAGAGCCCATCGTTATCGAAGGTACGGAGTACCTTTCTCGTGCGATCCAACATGAAACCGATCATCTCGACGGGATTCTCTTTATCGATCGCATGCCGGCAGATGCCCGGAAGTTGGCAATGAAAGAGATTCGCGAGAGCGAATGGTTCGGTTCTGCTATTGCCCATGGTCGCGTACCTGTTATTAAAAGCTCCCCACATGCCACTCGTGGCTTAGGAATATAGGTCACCTTGCAAATATCTGTCGCTTCCTCTTCCCTCATCGCTCTGCCAATAATCGAAGCGATCGTCGCCTCCGAACACACCCTCGCCTCAGTCATAACGACGCCGGATAAGAAGGTCGGACGTGGGCAAATAGAAACTCCCACTGAGTTAGCGCTCTGGAGCGAGAAGCAGGGGTACTTAGTTGCCAAACCATTTGATACCCCGACTTTGAATCAGCATCTGCTGGCAGCACAACCTCAACTAATCATCACGATTTCCTACGGACGGATGATCCCAGTTGAGGTTCTTCATGGTCCTAGGTTTGGATGGCTCAACATCCACTTTTCACTGCTGCCACGTTGGCGCGGCGCTGCTCCAGTTCAATGGGCGCTCATCGAGGGTGACTCGGCTACCGGAATCTCAATTTTCAAACTTGATAAAGGGATGGACACCGGTCCGGTTTTCCTCCAAGAAGAAGTTGAGATCGGACCCTCTGACACCACCAACGACCTTTTGGATCGCATGAGCAAGTTAGCGGGAATGCGGATCATGAACGTTGTGGCCGAAATCCGCAAGGGGGTAAAACCAACTGCTCAACCTAACGCAGGAATTCTCCTCGCCCCGAAAATCTCCAAGGAGATGGCGAAGTTGGATTGGAGCCTAGGCGCGGATGCAATTATGCGTAAAGTCCGAGCGCTGGATGATCGACCTGGTACCTGGTCCACGTTCAATGGCGAGAGAATTGCAATACACCGACTTTCAGAGTCACTCCTAGCAAATACCCTGAAGAAGCCGGGGGAGATAGCGCTCGTCGAGAGTTCACTTCTAATCCGCTGCCAAGACAGCACGCTGGAAATTTCAGAGATAACACCGGCTGGAAAGAAGCGGATGAAGGGTAGCGATTTCGCGCGCGGCGCCCATCTCGCTGGCGGAGAGCGCTTCGAGTAGTGGCTAACATTGGTAAGAAGCCGAAACCAGAAGCGGCGCGCCTTCTAGTCTTTCATCTCCTCACACAAGTAAATCGCCAAGGTGCTTATGCAAATCTACGACTTCCGGAATTACTATCGGAGTCGAATTTAGAAGAGCGGGATCGCGCCTTCGCCACCGAGCTGGGTTACGGCACTTTGCGCATGCAAGGCAAACACGATTCTCTTATTAAGCGGCATATTGATCGACCATTTGACGAGGTCGACTCTGG
The DNA here is from genome assembly GCA_037128715.1 of Actinomycetes bacterium. Taxonomy (GTDB): domain Bacteria; phylum Actinomycetota; class Actinomycetes; order Nanopelagicales; family Nanopelagicaceae; genus PALSA-747. The sequence continues at coordinate 8,463 of JBAXVT010000013.1, read as the reverse complement.
AATAATTGATCTGTTGCGTATGGGGATACATCAAGTTAAAGAGATGCGCGTTCCCGATCACGCAGCTGTGAGCGAAACCGTTGAGGTTGCACGAGCCACAATTGGAGAGTCAAAAGCGACCTTCGTCAACGCGATTCTCCGCAAGGCAACTGCGGACCTTTCCTTTGAGACCGACGCTGCATCGATTGCAGATCCAAAGCTGCGTCTTGCAACGCTTTTCTCGCACCCGGAGTGGATCGTGGCTTCCTTTTACGATCAACTCCAAAGTTGGGAGAGCGTTGAAGAACTTTTGCTAGCCGATAATGTTCCTGCCAAACCGCACCTCATCGCCTGGCCCGGCAGAAGTACCACCGCCGAGTTGATAGCAGAGGGCGGGGAAGCACTCGCCTGGACAGAGAATGGTGTGCTCTCGGCCAAAATGCCTGGTGCCTATAAGGCGATTAAAGAGCAACGTGCAGGAGTACAAGATCGCGGTTCCCAATTAGTTTCGCAAATATTCCTTAACTCCGCGCACGGCCTGGCAGATGGAGTGAGTCTGGCATGGCTGGACATGTGCGCGGGTCCTGGCGGAAAGGCTTCCGCTCTCTTTACTGACTTGTTGCAGAACCGACCACAGGATACTTTCATGGCAAATGAACCCAGCGATCACAGAGCTCGCTTGGTATCTCACGTCATTCCCATCGAGAATGTAATGATCCACTCCGGTCAAGAGTTACCAGCACTCGGAGAAATGTATGACCGAATTATTATCGACGCTCCCTGCACTGGACTCGGAGCGCTGCGTCGTCGACCAGAAGCGCGTTGGCGGCGAACGCCACAAGATCTTAAAGAGCTAGTGATGACTCAGAAGGAACTCCTTGCTGCGGGACTGAAATTGCTTAAGCCGGGTGGGATGCTCGCCTATGTGACTTGTTCACCCCACCTCCTGGAGACCAAGGCGCAGATCCTTGAAGTGTTGCACCGTAACAAGGATTTGGAGCTCGTCGATATCAAGCCATATCTACCGGAAACCGTTCCAGCCAGGGTGGTCACGGCCGAGGGTGCACTTCAACTCTGGACCCACCGTGATGACACAGATTCAATGTTCATGGCCTTACTCACTCGCAAATAGCCTTTCGCTAGAGTAACCCTATGACGATTCGCATCTGTCCTAGCATTCTTAACGCCGATCGAACTCATTTGCTTGAGGAGATTGATCGCGTCACTACTGCAGATCTGCTGCATCTCGATGTTATGGATAACATCTTCGTCCCTAATCAGACTTTCTCGATCCAAGAGTGTCGCGAGATTATTGCGCACTCGAAGATTCCAGTGGATTCGCATCTGATGATTGCCAATCCTGATGCAGATGCTGTTTTGTATGCCGAGGCTGGAAGCGCCAGTGTCACCTTTCACTTCGAGGCGAGCCAGAATCCGCGGGGAACCATCGCGCAGTTGAAGAAATCTGGGACTCGCGTTGGAGTCGCGATTAAACCGAAGACTTCTTTTGCAGAGGTGGCCGACCTCCTAGAAGAATTAGATATGTTATTGGTTATGACTGTTGAACCGGGATTCGGGGGACAGAGTTTCATGTCCGATCAGCTTCCCAAAATAGAGAGTGCGAGAGCTGCCATCTCCAAGATGAGTGGCGCCCTTCCATGGCTCCAGGTCGATGGCGGCATCTCCCTAGAAACTATCTCCCTGGCGGCACGAGCGGGAGCTGATACCTTTGTCGCGGGAAGCGCCATCTATAAGGCGCAAAGTCCAACTGAAATGATCTCCATACTGAGAGTTGCCGCAGACTTTTGAGTTTCGAGACGGCAACTTTCCCTACATGTGTGATAATTATCCCACGTTGTTCCGGGGTCGGTGTAATTCCGAACCGGCGGTTAAAGTCCGCGACCCGCTAGCACCCAGCTATCGGTGGATTTGGCGAAATTCCAAAACCGACGGTTAAAGTCCGGATGAGAGGGACACGTAAAGGTTTGATTCCTCGTTGAATCACGCCTTAATGTGGCTACCCCGGAGTATGCGCTGAAACTAACGCAAAAAGGGGGAACAACCAATGTCAGTTATTAACTGGCTTTTCAATGCACAAGTTCATTTCGGAAATAAATATACGCAGGCGATTTATTGGAAAGAGATCATCGGAAATGTCTTCGGGTTGGGTAGCGCCCTTCTCGGAATGCGTCGCAAGATGTGGGCGTGGCCGATCGGAATTATCGGAAATGTTCTACTCTTCACGCTCTTCATTGGAAGCATGTGGGACCCGCATCAAACCAGTCGCATCATGCTGGGGCAGGCTGGCCGCCAACTCCTTTTGATCGCTGTCAGCCTTTACGGCTGGCGCATGTGGAGCCAGAACCGCAAGAAGTCGGGCGATTCAAATAAGCCACCGGTACAGATCCGTTGGACTACCAGTCGTGAGAAGATGTTTCTCATTCCTGCGACGATCGCCTTTTACTTCGCCACCTTCTTCACCATCACGGCGATTGGTGGCTCCTGGAATATTGCAGCAGATTCGTGGATCTTCACGGGTACCGCACTGGCCACCTATGGGTTGGCACGAGGATACGTGGAGTTCTGGCTCGTCTGGATCGCGGTAGATGCAGTAGGCGTTCCGCTCGATATTCGTGGTCATTACTATCCGACGGCATTTATGTATCTCTTATATGGCGCCTTCGTCATCTGGGGATTCATTACTTGGCTGCTCGTGGCCAAGCGCGAAAAGGAAGCACTTCCTGCATAATCGCGCGCGAGCGGGGGAGATCGCCAATTAGAATATGGCCATGAAATCCTTCGATGAACTGTGGATAGAGCTCAACGAGAAGGCCCGCACACGGCCGGCGGGCTCTTCCACAGTAAGCGCATTGGATGACGGCATTCATGCCATGGGAAAGAAGATCATTGAAGAAGCTGGCGAGGTTTGGCTAGCCGCCGAACACGAAAGCGACGAGGCGCTAGCGTTGGAGATCTCGCAATTACTCTATCGATTGCAGGTACTGATGATCGCCCGGGGGATTTCTCCCACCGATATTTATAAAGTTCTGTAAGAGATAGAGGAGAACACCTTGCTTAAAGTAGCAATCCCCAATAAGGGATCCTTGTCGGATTCTGCGATCGCCATGCTCAAAGAGGCGGGATACCGCCAACGCACCGATTCACGAGATCTCACCCTCATCGATCCCGAGAATGAGATCGAATTTTATTATCTGCGTCCCCGAGACATCGCAATCTATGTTGCCAGCGGAGAGCTCGAAGTCGGTATAACGGGTCGCGATCTTCTTATAGACAGCGGCGCAGTTGCCACTGAAGTACTCGCCTTAGATTTCGGAAAGAGTACCTTTCGATTTGCGGCCCCATTAGGTAATACCTTCACCGAGGCGGGTCTAGCTGGAAAACGCATCGCGACGGCTTACCCAGGCTTGGTAAGCAGTCACTTTAAGAAGATCGGCATCAATGTTGATGTCGTTCGTCTGGATGGAGCAGTTGAAAGCTCGGTGCGACTCGGGGTTGCCGATGCCATCGCAGATGTAGTTTCTACCGGTGGAACGTTGCGGCAGGCCGGGCTTTCTACATTCGGCGAACCGATCCTGCACAGCGAAGCGATTTTAATCGAACGGCCGGCAACGGTTCGCTCCGTCGAAGTTGAAACCTTATTGCGTCGTCTCCAAGGCGTTGTAATCGCCAGGCAATATGTACTCGTGGACTATGACGTAAAGTCAGAATTCCTTGATGCTGCTTGCGAACTAACACCCGGCATTGAATCTCCAACGATCTCACCGCTGCAACGCAGCGATTGGAATGCCGTCCGCGCGATGGTAAAGCGAAGTGATATAAATCGAATTATGGATGATCTCTGGAAGGTAGGAGCGCGTGGCATTCTTGTAACCGATATCCACGCTTGCCGTCTGTAACTTACTTTTAATCCGTAATACCCATCAACGTGAGCACCTGAAGCAGATTGCCATCGTTGATAGAAAACTTAGCAGCAGCTTGTACCTTGGGCTTTGCATTGAAAGCAATACTCAAGCCAGCAACTTCCATCATTCCTATGTCGTTGGCCCCATCCCCAACTGCAACCGTCTGATCTAAGGGGATTCCAAGTTGCTGCGCTATATCTCGCAGAAATGCTGCCTTGGCTGAACGATCGATAATCTCTCCGATAGTCCTTCCCGTCAGAAATCCATCGATGCTCTCCAGGTGATTGGCACGGAAGTAGTCCACCCCCGTTGAACGCATAATCGGGTGAATGATGTTCTCAAATCCTCCGGAAACGATGGCAACCTTATGGCCGCCAGTGTGGAGTCGGTCCACCATCTCCTGCGCACCTATTGAGAGCGTGATTTCGCGGCGCACCTGATCGAAGATCTCCACCGGTAAGCCCTTAAGGAGCGCCACGCGTTCGGCTAGCGAAGAGCTGAAATCGACATCACCGCGCATGGAGCGTTCTGTGATGGCCGCGACTTCGTCTCCGACTCCCGCGTGGGCAGCAAGAAGATCGATGACTTCCTGCTGGATAAAGGTGGAATCCATGTCGAGGACCACCAGACGCTGCGAAATCATGTCGGCCTCCCTAGACCTCTTCAGAGTAATCAATTGCGACATCAAATCCTGTCTTCTCGCCAAATTCCAAGAGATCTTCTTCAATGGCATGTACATGGGCTGGGTCACATGAAATCAGGAAACCCAAGATTAGTCGGCCACGCAGGGCGATCTTCTGAACTTCGACGATCTTCAGAGAAAAGGGTTCTAAGACGGTGCGGAGAGAGTCTTCAACTCCAGGTTCATCATGTGAGGAGAGCAAGATAAGTGCGTTAAAAGGATTTTGGAGTGCAGGCATGAGGCGAAGATTAGCCTGTATGGCCAGATGAAAGGGTATCTTTCACCATTGTGAGCCTTGTATTAGATCTGCACGACGTCTCTGTTATTCGGGACGGCGCAACAATTTTGGGTCCACTCTCCTGGACGGTTTCAACGGGGGAGCGTTGGGTAGTGCTTGGTCCCAACGGGGCGGGCAAGAGCACGCTCTTCGCACTTGCGGGGTCGATCATTCACCCATCACGCGGGGTGGTTTCAATTCTCGATGCACAAATGGGTAGGACTGATGTATTCGAACTTCGCCCACGCATTGGAATGACTTCAAGCGCCATCGTTGAGTTGATCCCAGAAGATGAAATCGTGATCAATGTAGTCATGACATCCGCATATGCGATTATCGGACGTTGGCAGGAGAACTACGACCTCTGGGATGAATCGCGAGCCCTGAGTCTGCTCACAATTCTCGGTGTTCGTGGATTGAAGGACCGAACCTTCGGCACGCTGAGCGAGGGCGAAAAGAAGAGAGTTCTAATAGCTCGCGCCTTGATGCCCAACCCTGAATTACTTCTGCTCGACGAGCCAGCAGCGGGGCTAGATCTAGGTGGACGCGAAGATTTACTTCGTCGACTAAATGCTCTGGCACTGGATCCGGCTAGCCCCGCCACCATAATCGTGACACATCACGTAGAAGAGATTCCACTCGGAACCACACACTGCCTGCTCTTGAGTGACGGGCTTGTGGTGGCACAAGGGGAACTCAAAGATGTTCTTACTTCTCACAATCTCTCTGTCGCTTATGACATTGCGATAGAAGTACAAGAAGAGAGCGGACGATATTTCGCCCGCGCTAGCGACTGATAGGGGAGAAGATGTTTCACTTCACTTTTTTGCAGGCGGGAATCACTGGCCTGATCCAGGGCATCACCGAACTCTTCCCAGTTTCAAGCCTTGGACATGCCGTTCTTGTGCCCGCTTGGTTGGGGGGCTCATGGCGCGCCTTCTCTGACACCCCGCAATATCTCCTCACCGCGGTGGCCTTTCACCTGGCCAGCGCCGTTGCACTTTTTATAGTTTTCGCGCCACGCTGGATCGCTATATTGCGTTCGCTCTTCTCTTGGAAGCGTGATACTTCGAGTTTTAAACTCTTCTGGCTGTTGGTCTTGGGCACGATACCAGTCGCTCTCATCGGATTAGCGTTCAGCAATTTCTTCCAACGAAATTTTCAGAAGCCATTGAGCGCCGCGATCTTCCTTACCATCAACGGATTGATCCTCTTTGGAGCCGAAAGACTCACTTCAAGACGACACCCTCACACCGTTCCTTCTGACCAGAATCTAGCGATCATCGAACGCGTATCTCCGGGGCAAGCCGTTATTATCGGAGTCGGCCAGAGCGCTGCACTATTCGCTGGTATCAGCCGCTTCGGAATCACAGTATCCGCGGGGCTATTGCGCGGCCTCTCGCATTCGGTTGCCGCCGATTTCGCCTTCTTGCTCTCCTTTCCGGTCATTCTCGGTGCGTCGATCGTTAAATTGCCCAAGTTGGGGAATGGCGAACTCTCGGGATCTTACGGAGCCCTAACATTTGGAGCAGCTGTCGCTTTTGTCGCAACCATCTTCAGTGTCAAGGTCCTCACCCGTTGGTTTAAAGGCAACTCTTTGCGCCCCTTCGCCGCCTACTGCCTAGTGGTTGGCGCCATCTCGATTATTAAATTTGGATTCATTAACTAATGTTTGTTGGACTCGGAACAGTAATAAATATTGGGACGATCGTTCTGGGATCAACCCTAGGAATTCTGGGCGGTGCGCGCTTTCCGCAAAAATTGCGGATATTAATTACAGATGTGCTCGGATGTGTAACCCTGATCAATGCCGCCGATAATGTAAAGAGCGTCTGGTCGCACTCATTTGTTTCTGCAGTCCCGGCGGGTTGGACGACGCTAGGCACGCTCGCCGCCCTAATTCTGGGGGGAGTCGCGGGCTATCTGTTGCATATCGAAGGTCGACTAGAGAATTTCGGTTTACGCATCAAAGCACGCTTTGGCAGTCGAGATAAGGGGAGCTTTCTCGAGGGTTTCATGGCCGCCTCATTACTCTTTGCGATCGGTCCTTTGGCAATTCTGGGGAGCGTCAGTGATGGTATGCATACCGGTATTCAGCAGCTCGTTCTAAAGAGCACTCTCGACGGATTTGCAGCGATGGCCTTTGCCACAACATTTGGTTGGGGTGTCGCCTTCGCCGCCATTCCGGTTGCGATCTACCAATTTGGGTGGACTGCAATTGGTTTCTTTTTGGGCAATATTTTAACGCAATACCAAGTGCAATCTTTGACAGCGGTTGGTGGGGTCTTACTCTTTGGGATCGGATTGCGACTTCTCAATATCAAAATCATTGCAATCGGCGATCTCTTACCAGCGCTCATCTTTGCGCCGCTTGTCGCATTAGCGGCGCATCAATTCATTTAATGCACTAGAAAGTTGAAGCGTCGATTACGAAGCGATATTTAACATCGCTGGCAATGGTGCGCTCGTATGCTTCGTTAATGTAATCGGCGGTAATGACTTCTACATCGCTAAGAATATTCTTCTCGGCGCAGAAGTGGAGCATCTCTTGCAATTCGGGAACCCCACCAATCATGGAACCAGCTAATGAACGACGCAGGCGCAACAAATTAAAGGCGCTCACCTCATACGGCTTACCGGGTAATCCGATTACGACCAGAGTTCCGTTCAATTTCAAAAGCTCGAGGTATACATTTATATCCAATTCCGCGGAAACGGTATTGAGAATTAGGTCAAAACTCTCCTTGAGACTGGCAAAAACGGCAGCATCCTTTGTAACCACAAAGTGTGTGGCACCCATGCGCTTGGCATCGGCCTCTTTATTTGCTGAGTGCGAAAAGACTGTTACCTCGGCCCCCATGGCGGCAGCAAACTTGACCCCCATATGTCCCAGTCCGCCAAGACCGATAACTCCTACCTTGGTTCCAACCCCAACCTTCCAATGGCGCAGTGGTGAATAGAGCGTGATTCCCGCACAGAGCAACGGTGCTACGCCTGAGAGTTCTAGGTTTCCGGGAACCAAGAGTGCGTAGTCTTGGTCAATTACATACTTGTTGGAGTACCCGCCGAGTGCAACGGTCTTACCATCTCTTTCATACCCGTTGTAAGTGCCCGTCATCCCCTCGAGGCAATACTGCTGCTGTCCAGCTAAGCAGTTCTCGCAGGTTCGACAAGAATCAATGAATACCCCCACGCCAACTTGATCTCCGATAGCGAACTTGGTGACTCCAGCACCGACAGCGGTTACTATTCCGACGATTTCGTGGCCAGGCACCATGGGGAAAATAGCCGCGCCCCACTCTTCGCGGGCCTGATGAATATCGGAGTGGCAGATTCCGGAGTACTTAATGTCGAAGGCGATATCTCCGCTACGCAGATCGCGTCTTTGGAAAGAATAGGGTTGAAGAGGGGCATTTGATTCGAGTGCTGCATATCCGCGAGTTTCCATGGAGCGAAAAGTACCTCACTTGCCTCCGATTTTCGCGCGGAGATTTTGTGAGGGGTTGATCCTTTACTTGTGTCCGAGAAGGGAGTTGAACCCTCAAGCCCTTGCGGGCACTAACACCTCAAGCTAGCGCGTCTGCCAATTCCGCCACCCGGAC
>JBAXVT010000012.1:0-26599 GCA_037128715.1 Actinomycetes bacterium | reverse complement strand
GCCAACTCCAACTCCAACTCCAACACCAGCTCCAACTCCAACGCCAACTCCAACTCCAACACCAACTCCAACACCAACACCAACACCAACACCAGCTCCAACTCCAACGCCAACACCAACACCAACACCAACACCACCTACGAATGCGTCGGGGGAACTTACGTCGCCAGTTGGTTTGGATAGCGCCCTAACGCTGGTGATTGGGTATAAGACTGGTGGGAGTGCTGCTTCGGCGGCGGATCTTGCGAAGTTGAAGGCTTACAAGTCGGCGGCAGTCATTACGGTTTATGGATATGCCGAACCAACCAATCCAAAGACCGATCCAGCACTTGCGCACGCCCGTGCCAAGGCGATTGCAATTGCCCTTAAGAAGATCGCGCCAAAGGCCACAATTAAGTTCGCCGGCAAGGGAACAGTCACCAACAAACTCTGTGCCGCCTACGTGAACAAGTGCGTGGTGGTGCTGGGGAAGTAATCCCAATATAGAAAATTAGCGCCCGATTTGTAACGCTTTGAGCGTTTATGTGAGCGCGTGACTTGATGATTGTGAGTGCTAGCACTCACCGCCTGTTAGAGTCCGCGCTTGAAGATTCCATTCCTGCGCGAGGGCAAACGCCGATATGCGCTTGTGGCATTGGTCGTCGCTGTCTCTCCGATCGCGCCGGTTCATGCGGTCGAAAATGGTCTACCAGCGGCCGGTAACTCTTACGCAGTACCTATCAAGACAGTTCTGTCGCCGGGTAACACAGGGGCATGCTCAGGGGTTCTAATAGCACCACTGACAGTTGTGACTGCAGCGCACTGCGTTACCGATGCGAATGGAAAATTGACCGCTGATGTTTATGTTGGTGTGGCTGGGAATTCTCTGGCATCTATCACTCAAGCCAACAAAGTGCATTCCATCGAGCTCTACTCGGATTTCAAGATTCAGGCTGGTTTGACCGTTGGCAATAATGATTTAGCTTTTCTGATCTTGTCGCATGCGCAAACCCTGAAGGCTCCCATTGCAATTGCGTCCGAAGCACAATTAGCAGCTCTGCAGGTTGATGGCTTTCCAGTCACGATCACCGGCTACGGCTATTACTCCGATACCGCGACTGCTTCCTCGAATTTTCCAGAGTCATTTACTGGAAGTTTGAGTTCTAGTTCTGCCCCGAATCCCAATTCGGCTTGGGTTAAATCCGAAGGCGCGGACGCCTGTCTCGGGGATAGCGGTTCTCCGGTCGTAAGCACAATCAACGGGGTAGTTACCGTTATAGGAATTGTCTCCGGAATGGACAGAAGCATAGATTGCACAGCGAAGAATTCGGATGGCTCCTATTACACATACTTCACTCTTATCAGCAGATATCAAGATCTTACGCTCGCTGCCCGGGCAGCTTCGCTCTTGACTGTCGTAGAGAAGGGCCACCCACTTTCCGTGCAGGCCAAGAGAGCCACGAATACCCAGATTGCCTCCTTGAAGAGCCAGATATCGCAGGCTCAATTGCACTTTGGTCAGAACAATCGCTATTTAAGCAATGCGCTCCAGGTGTTGAGTGTGGCGACGAGGAAACTTCGCGCTTAATAGATTTGGGCCTGTGGATAGTGAAATGCACGAGGCGCTGGGATTGAGTATTCATCTCCCATGGACGATTTACAGAAATTTATGCAGCGCAATCTTCGCCGAATTCTGGCAGTGGGCGGCCTGATTCTCTCGCTACTAGCGCTTTCAATTCTGCTCAATAACAGCCCCACAACTTCGCTCTGGATGGCAACTGCAACTATCCCGAGCGGCTCCAAGATTACGGCGCGTGATGTCCAATTGGTGAAGGCTAATCTCACTCTGGATTCTGGACACTATCTCGGTGGAACTGAGACCGTGATTGGGCAGTATGCGACGCGACTTTTACACCCAGGGGATTTGATAGCTGTTATCGATATCAGCCGCGGTATGACAAACCCCACCGCTACTTATTTGCCGATCGGAGTATCAGTGCTCGATCTGCCGGTGGACCTTGCAGTGGGGGATCTTGTGGATGTCTACGTGATTCCCAAGGATCAATCGGCACTTCCCGCGGTGGTGGCACATCGAATACCGATCCAGAATATTGATCAGAAGTCGCGTGCCCTGGGCGGCAGCGTCGCAGTAAGTGTCGCGGCGAACAGCACCATTGCGGCAATCATTGTCACGGCGGAGTCGCAAGGACGGTTGGTGCTCGCACGTGACCCGATCTGAGATTCCACAACTTGAAGTTGTTACGGCTATTCCCGATGCCGAGAGTGAAGACTTTGTCGCACAACTTCTCTTCTCGCAAGGGTGGAGCATTATTCACAGAGCCTTTGATTCCCAATCACTCACTGACTTCATGCGCCGGCGCGGCCTGGAACTTCGCACTGTAATTGTTTATCAATGGGACTTTCCTGGTTTTGGTGACGAACTCTTGGAAGAGTTCGATTCACCCACCGTCACCTTCATCGGACTTGAATCAACGCCATTGACCTCACATGAAATCATGTCGGTAATTCGGGGAAAACTCCGCGCACCTATGTTGCATTCTGATACAACTCAGATGGAGACAACTTCACCTCCCACAACGATTAAACGGATCAATCGTGAAGCAACCGGTGGAAATCGGGTGCGGAAGGTTATTGCGATCACCGGCAGCTCGGGTGCGCCGGGACGCACTCGCTTCGCGACGGTTTTGTCGCAAGAGTTATCACAGCTGCGACCCGTTCTCTTTATCGACGCCGATATTCGCTCGCAAGGCCTTAAAGGAGATCGCACTCTGGTGCAGCAGAATCATTTGGAGATTATGCCTTTAGACCGGGAGAAACGGCCGACGCAGATTCCCGATGGTGACGAGACGATGGTCGTTGATCTAGGAACGCTGCCCGGGTTGGCGGAAGCAGTGACCGATCGCCGTTGGCACGGATCTTTAGTAAACAACGTTCTCGATAAGGCCACTCATCTGATCTATCTCTGTAAATCAACGTCGGCGAGCATGGCAGAGCTCGCACAATTTCTACGCGAATATCCTCTGCTGGTGAAGCGGTTGCCAGTTTCATATATCTGTGTACTGACCGGCCATTCGCGGGAGTTGCGCGAATGGGAGAGCAAATTCCTGACGCTCACCATGGGTGAAAACCGCTACGTCCTACGCGAAGGGCAGTTAGAACCGACGACTCCCAGCGGCGTTCTAGGCGCACTTAAGTTGGGAAATCCAAAGCGGAAGGAGATTGCTAAGATTGCGACCGCGCTGAGTTAGCGGATTTCACAAGTAGATGGGTGCGAACATTGGCGATTAGCTCGCGCAGTGATCTTGCTTATTCCCATACCGCGCTAACCGTTAAGGATCGCGAACGCCTCTCTGAATTGGTCTCTGAATGGCAACTGCTCGCCGATCTCTCCTTTTCGGATCTGATCCTCTGGGTTCCAAAGCGTAAGGATTACCAGAGTTGGCCTGAAGGTCATATAGCGATTGCACATATTCGTCCCACCACTGCTCCCACGGTCTTTGCCCAGGATGTCATCGGCCAAGAGTTGACGTGGGGTAAGAACGCACGGATCGACCAATCACTTTCTACTGGATTGATCGTTCGTGACTCTGAACCAGAAATGGTCGGCGATACTCTCATTAAAGAGGAGACCGTCCCAGTTCACTTTGAAGGTCAAACCATCGCCGTGATCTCGCGCCATCGCAATGCTGTAGCAATGCGCTCCGGCTCTCCACTGGAAATTAATTATCGCGAGATTGCTCACAAGGTTTACCGCATGATCGCAGAAGGCACATTTCCGATTCAAGACAGTATTTATCAGGCCGAGTTTGCTCCTCGCGTAGGAGATGGATTGGTCCGCCTTGATTTAGTCGGTTCGGTCACCTATGCCAGCCCCAATGCGCGTTCTGCGATCAGTCGCTTGGGATGGGATAACGAACTCGAAGGCGGACAACTCGGAGCAATATTTGATTCGCTGCAACGTAATCAATCAACGGCAAGCGATGAAAGTTGGGCTTCGGTACTGAGCGGAAAGACGCTGCGCCGTGCCGATTTTGATAATGGAAATGGAATTGCAGACCTTCTGGTTATTCCTCTGATCGAAGCGGGGGATCGCATCGGTTCGATTGTCCTAGTCCACGATGTCACCGAGTTGCGCCGTAGGGACCGTGCGCTCGTTTCGAAGGATGCGACGATTCGTGAAATTCACCACCGCGTGAAGAACAATTTGCAGACAGTCTCGGCGCTGCTTCGTCTGCAGTCGCGTCGCGTCGAAGATCCCATTGCTAGTGCTGCGCTGGCCGAAGCGGTAAGACGTGTTGCCTCGATCGCGATTGTGCATGAGACTCTTTCGACAAGTTCTGCCGAATCAGTTCTCTTCGATGAGGTCTACGATCGAATTGTTCACAACGCCATTGAGTTAAGTCCGCGGCCAATCACTCCGGCAAAAATCGGTGAATTTGGAATACTGGATTCACAGGTTGCGACACCGCTGGCGCTCGTGGTTACAGAACTGATTCACAACGCTCTTGAACATGGCCTTGCGGAAAGTGGAGATGTAGTGCGAGTTGAAGTCAGTCGTGTCGAATCCACGTACACAATTAAGGTTATTGATAATGGCATTGGTCTTCCGACTGGCTTCGACTGGGAGACATCCTCGAACCTAGGATTGCAGATCGTGCGGACGCTTACTGAGAATGAGTTAAAGGGAAGCATCTCGCTCAATCGCGTCAACGACGAGACCGTTGCAATGATTGTTTTTAAAGTTTAGAACTGGTTCTGGCTCTCCATCATGCGAGCGCGATTACGAGCTGCACGGCGCTTAAGGGCACGGCGCTCATCTTCTGATAGACCGCCCCAGACTCCAGCATCTTGACCGCTCTCCAGAGCCCAAGCGAGGCAAGCCTCTTTGACAGGGCAGCGCACACAGACCTTTTTAGCCTCTTCAATTTGGGCGAGGGCTGGTCCGGTATTTCCTATAGGGAAGAAGAGCTCAGGATCTTCATCGCGGCAGGCCGCCTCGTGTCGCCAATCCATCATAAACTCCTTCAACTTAGGGAAGAACTGCTCCAAGTGCCAATACGCATCCGGCTCATTAGAGGTACTTAATTCAGACTAAATCCGCTCAAACTCCGCAAAAGTGACGAAGGCGAGCTGAAATCGCGGTGAATACTGGCCTATTCTCTCGTAGGACTCACGAGATAACAAGGACATTCTATAAAAGATTCCTCACACTGCACCTTTAAGAGGTTTAGCGAGGCGTAATCCCCTAATTTAACTCTGGTGCCCTCGACGGGAGTCGAACCTGCGCAACCGCCTTCGGAGGGCGGTGCTCTATCCACTGAGCTACGAGGGCTTAATTCGGCAAGCCCGCTAAGAGTATCAGTGAAAGAATAGGCCTCTCTAGAGATGGAACGGGGATTTGACCATGACCGAGCACGTTGAGAAGGCCTACTTCGCTACTGGTTGCTTCTGGGGTGCCGAACGTCGTTTCTGGAATTTACCAGGGGTGGTTAGTACCTCTGTGGGCTACATGGGAGGCCACAAATCTGATCCAACCTACAAAGAGGTCTGCACTGGAGAGACTGGCCACGCTGAAATGGTTGAGGTCGATTTTAACCCTGGTCTAATTTCTTATCATCGCCTCTTAGAAGAGTTCTGGACCATGCACGATCCAACTTCACTCAATCGCCAAGGTGGAGATATCGGCTCCCAATATCGCAGCGCTATTTATACAACGACTGCGGCTCAGCTGCGCACTGCGCTCGCTACCCGTGAGATCTATAACGAACTTCTTAAGTCAAATGGGTTTGATGATATTTGTACAGAGATTAAACCCGCTGATGGAATGCAATACTGGCCGGCAGAGGAATATCACCAACGTTATCTGGAGAAGAATCCCAAAGGCTATGACTGCCACTCTTCCACGGGGATCCCTTACCCCGATCAAATTTTTATCGGTTAAGTAATTCTCGCCAATTTATTTTTACCAGCTACCTGAGTCACCCTCGGTAGCCCGCCAGCAATACCAAGCAACGATGCTCTGTCGCCCCGCAAATTTATCGCTGAAGAGATCTAGCTTCTTCGGGTCAATCTCCTCTTTGAGGTTGTGAATTCGCTCCCACCCGCGACGCATCGCGAGATCACCTACGGGCCATAAATCTAAACGGCCAAGGTGAAACATAAGAAACATTTCCACGGTCCAACGCCCGATACCCCAGAGCGCAGTTAACTCCTCTGCAATCTCTGCATTGCTGAGCTTAGAAAACTTCTTAAATTCCAGGGCGCCCGACAAAGTCGCCTGAGTGAGTTCGTCGATGGCGCGGGCCTTAGCTCCGCTTACTCCCACGGTGCGTAAATCTGCTGCAGATAATGCAGCGATGGCCTCCGGCGTAAATGTGCCACCGGCTAATACCCGTACTCGGTCGCGAATGGTGTCAGCTGCTTTAACGGCCAATTGTTGCGAGATGATGGATGTGACCAGAGTGTCATAATGCCCACCACCAGGGCGCTTGCGATTAATAGTGCAGAGCGGACTCTTTTTAATGATAGGAGCAAAGGCAGGGTCTATGCGTGCGATCGCGCGCACATGCTTCTTCATCTCATCTTCAGTAGTGAGGGCCACCGCGCTAGCCTAGCGACTAGGCTAGCGCCGTGATCAGCAACCATACGAGTCTTTTAGCGTGGAGCGTCACGCTCGGTGGCCTGGCAATAATTCTGCTCTTTGATTTTATATTTGCTTACCGCAATCGCAATGTCCTAACTGGGTTGCGCAGCGTCGCCCTCTGGACCGCTTTCTATGTTTCTATCGCAATAGCCTTCGGCATCTATTTAGGCGTTTGGTCCACCCCGCAAAGTCGCACCGAATTCTTCGCGGGTTGGCTCACCGAGTATTCGCTCTCTTTCGACAATCTCTTTGTACTTCTGTTGATTATGGCGCGCCTAAAGGTTGCTAAAGAGCGGGAACAGATGATTCTCTTCTGGGGAATCCTCTCCTCGCTCTTGCTGCGTGGAATCTTCATCGCAGGAGGCTCGGCTCTCGTTAATCGTTATGTTTGGATCTTCTTCTTCTTTGGCGGCTTCTTGATCTACACCGCGCTAAAGCTCTTTCGGGAGAGCGAATCAGAAGAATGGGAAGAGGGCCGCGTCATTAAATACATGCGCAAACGCGGTGCACCAATCGCCGCGATTGCGATGGTAGCGATTGCACTGACCAACATGCTCTTCGCCTTTGATTCGATCCCCGCCATCTTTGGCTTGACCCGCAACCCCTATGTCATCGTGACAGCAACGATCTTCGCCTCCATGGGTCTGCGTCAGCTCTACTTTCTCATTGGTGATTTGATGGACAAATTGATCTACCTCAGCGAGGGGCTCTCGGTGATTCTCGCATTCATCGGATTGAAGTTGATCTTCGAGGCAACTCTGGGGGAGGGGCATGAGAAGGTGGCAGGTGTACCGGTTCCGCATATCTCGCTCGGACTCTCGCTGGGCTTCGTCATTGGAACTTTGGTGGTCACAGGTCTTTTGAGCGCATTCAAAGTGCGCAAGATTTCTGAATAATTCCCCTCTTTATTGGGGCTGCGTTAGGCTACCTCCATGTCGATTACTCCTGAATCACCTGAAGATTCTCCGGGCTCATTAAGCCCGCAAAGTCGCGTAGTCGCAGCGGGAAGACCAGAGCGCACCGCAGATGCCGGAGTCAACGTTGGGATCGAACTCAACTCCACCTTTTTGGCACCAGGTCCTACTGGTTATGGACGCTTTGGAAATAAGAGTTGGAGCGCGCTAGAAAGTGCCATGGAAGCGCTGGAGTGCGGACCTACCTTAGTTTTTTCATCCGGGATAGCAGCTATTTCAGCGCTCTTCTCCATCTTGCCACGCGGGGCAGTTATAACTGCATCACAGAATGGTTATTCCGGAACGATGGTCTTGTTGCGGCAGGCGGAAGCATCTGGTGCCGCTGAGGTTCGCTACGTAGATGTTTCAAATACCGACCAAGTTCTAGCAGCGCTCCCCGGTTCAACACTCCTCTGGCTGGAATCTCCCACCAACCCCGCATTGGAAGTGGCCGATATGCCACGTTTGATCGCGGCCGCTAAATCGCAGAACATTGGCGTGGCTGTCGATAACACTTTTGCCACTCCGCTGGTACAACAACCATTGGAGATGGGCGCCGATGTAGTCGTGCATTCGCTCACCAAATATATTTCTGGACATAGCGATGTCATTCTGGGTTCGATCTCGACGAAGGACCAAGCGCTCTATCAACGACTGGCAGATGTACGGAAGATTAACGGCGCGATTCCTGGCCCCTTTGAAGTCTGGTTGGCTCTGCGCGGACTGCGGACTTTGGGAGTACGAATGGAGCGCTCCCAATCGAATGCACTAGAGATTGCAACTCGGCTCTCGCTACACCCAGCGGTAGATCGCGTTCGTTACCCGGGGTTGCCTACCGATCCCCACCATGAAATCGCAAAAAGCTTCATGAAAGGTTTTGGCGCAGTCATCTCTTTCGACCACGCTGGGGGAGCAGAGGCCGCAGACCGGGCCTGCGCCGCCTCACAATTGGTGGCGCATGCCACCTCACTCGGCGGGGTGGAATCGCTCTGGGAGCGACGCCATCGCTGGAGCACTGAAAGCCCCACTATTCCTACAAACTTGATCCGCCTTTCGGTGGGGATTGAGGATCTTGAGGATCTTTGGCGGGATATTGATCGCGCTCTTCTCGGCTCGCTCTAAGGCCCTTTCCAGCGAGTAACAAGGTTGGGAGTGTAGATTCACCCCATGTTCAAAACTATTCGCCGCGTTGTAGGACTCTTTACTGTCCTCGTGGTGATCCTGGGCGCTCTCAAGTCGGTCTTCGCGTGGCTAGCAAATAGCGAGCATGGTACGCACGAGGTATTTGCCGACGACGAAGAGTCCGAACGCCAGTTCTAGGCGTATTTAAAATAATGAGCGATAACTTAAATAGTAACGTCGTGCCTGAGGGTAGCGATGCTGAATATATTCCTGGCACTTGCAATATCGGGATTCGTGAAGTGCGTCGTCGTCAACTAGTTGGTGGTATCGGTTTATTTTTGACTCTCTCCACTGTCTTCGGTTTCTACCGTCAACACACAACTCACTTGGCTCGTTTAAGTACATTCTTGCCCGCCCTCGTAATGTCCATCGGATATTTACAAGCGCGCAAGAAGTTCTGTCTGGCCTTTGGCTTATCCGGCCTTTTCAATTTTGGAAAGTTGGGATCGACCAAGCGGGTAATCTCTGAGGAAGACCGCAAGATCGATCGCCAAGCAGCCATTCGTTTGTTGCTTCAAGCGGCAGTCTTGGCAGCGGCAGTTACTGCTCTAGTTTTTCTCTTGCCAATTGGAACGAAGTAGCCTAAACACTTCGATTCAACCCACAACACTGGGTAAGATATAAACATGAGTCAAACTCCTAAGACGTTACATATTGTCTTAAATGGAGTAACCGAAGATTCCCGAGTTCTCAAATGTGCCTGGTCACTTAGTAATGCGGGTTGGGATGTTTTAGTTGTTGGCTCTTCGCCATCAGGGGATGCCGACGAACTCACTATTGGATATGCCCGAATTATTCGCCTTCCGCTAAAGCTCATCATCAGAAAAGAGAATATCCCTAGGATATTTCGCGCGCTCTTCAAGGGCGAAACAATGTTGTGGCTCATCGCTGGAGTCCTGCGCAGATTACGGAAATATCGCCGCAAACTCACTGAGAAATTGGGTATCAAGCGCGAGGTCGTAGTCCCCAATCTGCATCGTGCGGTTAAATTAATCACGCCAGTCGCGGTAGGTTTTGACCCAGATATCGTCCATGCTCATGACTACACCGCGCTGCCAATCGCTG
Source organism: Actinomycetes bacterium (assembly GCA_037128715.1). Lineage (GTDB taxonomy): Bacteria > Actinomycetota > Actinomycetes > Nanopelagicales > Nanopelagicaceae > PALSA-747. The sequence goes on along the minus strand of JBAXVT010000012.1, from coordinate 16,756 downwards.
CTGCGATCGTGGAGATGTTGCAAAAAGCTGGTCGCCCCGCGCAACTTGTTTATGACGCGCACGAGTATGTTCCCGGAGTAGCGCATCTCACCAAGCCAATGGCGGCGCTATACACAAAGATTGAACGTAAGTATTCGAGCGGGGCTCCTGCAGTTCTCTCGGTAAGCGAACCGATGAACGATCTCCTTATGGATCAGTTGAAAGTGACCAAGCGTCCTACGATTGTTGCCAACGATCCACTCGTCGAAGGACAGCAGCCATCGAAACGTCATCTGCGCACTGACATTGGGGTAGCAGCAGACGTTCCGCTAATGGTTTATTCCGGAGCAGTTGCCCCACAACGCGGAATTCAGACGGCGCTAGCTGCTTTGCGCCAGCTCGACGGAGTGCATTTGGCATTGATTGCGAATCCAAAGAACAAGACAGAGATGGATTTAGTTGCCAGCGCTCCCGATCTGGCAGATCGCTTCCATATAGTCACTTACGTCCCAAACTCCGAATTGGTCTCCTATCTCTCAGGGGCAGATATTGGATTAATTCCCATCTTGCACCGGTTGAATCATGAGATTTCGCTGATCACAAAATTTGGAGAATACATGCAGGCTCTGTTACCGATACTGGTGAGCGATGTAAAGACCATGTCAGCAGAAGTCCGAAAGTTGAGCAATGGTGAGGTCTTTATTGCAGAAGACGTTAATGACTTTGTCAGGGCAGCCAAACTGGTGCTAGCGGATCCTGCTAAATACCGCGCCGCTTACACCGCCCAAGTGCTTTCAGAGCGTTCATGGGAACGCCAAGCTGAAATCTTGTTGGATACTTACAATCAAATCGCCAGCGCAACTCCAACCGCACAACCACACAAGCCTTTTGTAGTGAGCAAGCCTAAATTGTTAGAAGAGAGCGTTTAAGCACCCGCACCAATTACGCGGAAAATGACGTCGGCAAAGTTTGCTTTGTCCATGGTTCTGCGTCCATCTATCACTGCTTGAACTCCAGGGAAGTCAACCTTGGTGAGGGATTTATACTCTTTGTGATCCGCTTGCAGAATTACAGCATCAACGCTCTGGCCGATTGCATATGGCTCAAATCCCAATCCGACAATCTCTGCATCGGTATACATGGGGTCTTGGACTACAACGACAGCTCCGCGGGACTTGAGCGCAGTTACAACTCCAAATACTCCAGAGAAGGCCGACTCTTTAACACCGCCACGGTAAGAAATACCAAGAACTGCCACGCGCTTTCCGGTGAGATCCCCAAAATTATCTGCCAACAATTTCACAGCATGCGCCGGCATGGCGGCATTGGCCTCACGAGCAGAGCGAACGACAGTCGCCTCAGGATCGTTCCACAAGTAAAAGCGCGGATAGATCGGAATGCAGTGTCCACCGACGGCGATACCCGGTTGGTGAATGTGGCTATAAGGCTGTGAATTAGAGGCAGCAATTACCTTGGCGATATCGATATTGGCACCTTCGGCAAAGATTGCGAATTGATTGGCGAGGGCAATATTTACATCGCGGTAAGTAGTTTCGGCTAGCTTTGCCATCTCACTTGCCTCCGCGGTGCCAAGGTTCCAGACGCCATTCTTATCAACCAGATCTGGTCGATCATCAAAGTCGAGAACGGCTTCATAGAAGGCGATGCCGGCGGCGGTACTTGCCTCGTCAATTCCACCAACAAGTTTTGGATACTTGCGTAGATCTGCGAAGACGCGACCAGTAAGAACGCGCTCGGGGGAGAAGACCAGATGGAAATCGACCCCGGCTTTAAGACCAGAACCAGCTTCAAGTGCGGGAGCAAAGCGATTGCGGGTGGTGCCGACGGGAAGTGTTGTCTCGTAGGAAACTAAAGTCCCAGGCTGCAAGCCTGCGGCGATCTTCTCAGTAGCAGCATCCATCCAGCCAAAGTCAGGAATGCCCTCTTCGTTAACGAAGAGCGGTACGACAATGACAACGGCATCTGATTCGCTGACCGCTTTAGTTGTATCAGTGGTGGCTGTGAGATGACCGGAGGTGACTACCTCGCTGAGATACTCGGCGAGAAAATTCTCGCCCGGAAATGGTTCGGTACCAGCGTTGATGAGATCAACGGTCTTCTGGTTAACATCGCAACCAATGACGTGATGACCCTTCTTGGCGAATTGAACGGCAAGGGGTAGGCCTATCTTTCCCAGCGCAACAACGGCAATCTTCATGAAATTAGCGACCCTTCGCAATCGTTACAACGGATCGGGTATTTGCGCTCTCGATCATGGCGCTGGCGACGCGCACCGTCGCTAGACCCTGTTCCATCGTGACGATCCCTTCGCTGGCGCCAGGAAGACCAAGCACCGCATCGCGGAATGCTTCGTGCTCGGTGCGAAGTGGTTCTGGCTTAGCAAATGCATAGCGGATTACATCGCCTTCGCTAACGCCGCGGAAAGATGCAACAGCATCCCATTCGGTATCAACTGAAGCGTTGGCATAGAAGGTGAGATCAGTCGTCAAAGTATCTGCCACAAAAGTTCCACGCTCACCGGTAACGATGGTCAGACGCTCTTTGAATGGTGTCAGCCAATTGACGAGGTGGTTGGTGATAATTCCATTTTCGAGTTCACCGACAGCGGCGACCATATCTTCATGGGCGCGACCGGACTTCAGCGCAGTCTTTGCAGAGACATTGATGAAAGGTGAACGTGCGACCCATGCCGTCAGATCGATATCGTGGGTAGCGAGATCTTTGATAACGCCGACATCTGCGATACGAGCGGGGAATGGTCCTTGGCGACGGGTGGTAATCTGATAAACATCACCGAGTTCGCCAGCATCTAACCGGGCGCGAAGTTGTTGTAGTGCAGGGTTATAACGCTCGATATGACCGACCGCTCCCACTAAACCCTTGGCAGCAAAGGCATCGGCAATTCGTTGCGCCGATTCGTTATCGACTGCGAGTGGCTTTTCGACAAGAGCGTGGACTCCGGCGGCAGCAAGGGCCAGCGCAAGATCCTCATGGAATGCAGTGGGAGCCGCCACCATCGCATAATCGATTCCAAGTTTGATTAACTCTTCTACCGATGCAACGAGTGGACGGGAACCAGCAACTCCGTGGGGATCGCCCATCGGATCGCAGACACCTACAAGTTCTACGCCATCGAGTGATGCGAGCACGCGACCATGGTGGCGGCCCATCATTCCTAGACCGACAAGTCCAGCGCGTAATTTCTTGGCAGAGTTTGGCATCTGATTTACTCGCTTAGATTCGGGTAACAACGTCGTTGACGACGCTGACGATTTGTTCAAGTTCTGCTTGGGTAAGTGAAGGATGAACTGGAATAGAGATAACTTCTTTTACCAGCTCTTCGGTAACAGGAAGATCATGCACAGAACTAAATGAAGGAAGGCGATGGATTGGAGTTGGATAGTAAACATCGCAACCCACTCCGCCCGCTTTGATTAATTCAATGGCCTTATCGCGCGCTTCGCTCGTCACGCCATCAAGGCGAATCGTGTATTGGTGATAGGCATGCTCTGAACCAGGTCGAACGAATGGTGTGACAACGCCTTTGAGGTTGGCATTCAAATAAGCGGCGTTGGCGCGGCGTTGCTCGGTCCATGCCTTGACCTTGGTAACTTGAACGCGGCCGATAGCAGCATGAATATCAGTCATGCGATTGTTAAATCCGACAATCTCATTGGCATAGCGGATGACTCCACCTTGATTGCGCAACATACGGCTCTGGTGCTCGATATCGGCATCGTTGGTGACGATCATTCCACCTTCACCTGATGTCATGTTCTTGGTTGGATAGAAAGAGAAGGAAGCGACAGCGCCCCATTCCCCAGCCATGCGACCGTTGAGTGAGGCGAGGTGAGCCTGCGCCGCATCTTCAAATATTGTGAGGCCGTGCTTCTTACCGATCTCCTCAAAACGATCCATATCTGCCATATGCCCATAGAGGTGCACCGGCATGATCGCCTTGGTGCGCGGGGTAATTAATGATTCGACATGATCTGGGTCAAGGTTGAAGGTCTTCTTATCGATATCACCAAAGATTGGGATTGCTCCGGCAAGCGCGACCGAGTTAGCGGTGGCTGCGAAGGAGAAAGAGGGAACGATTACTTCATCGCCCGCTTTGATACCCGCTGCGATAAATCCCAGATGCAGGGCTGAGGTACCAGAGTTAACAGCGATGCAACGTCGTCCTCCAACAAATTGCGCGAACTCCTCTTCAAAGGCTTTGACCTCGGGACCTTGCGCCATCATTCCGCTGCGCAGAACGCGATCTACTGCGGCGCGCTCTTCGTCACCGATAATTGGACGGGCTGCTGGAATCAATTGACTCTTCTCTCCACTAGATTTCTAGATTCTCTATTAAAAAATTTTGCGCTACACAATCCCATAATTATTCTGCTACCAGCTCGTTCTCGGAAATCAGTCGGTATTCGCTCTGATCCTGCGGGCAACGGAAGCGATTATCGCCGATATCTTCCAGAGGAACCCCGGCGCGACCCACCCAGCGGATCCGCTTTGCGGGAACCCCGGCTACCAGGGCGAAATCTGGAACATTCTTTGTGACTACGGCACCAGCGGCCACTAAAGCCCACTTGCCAATGGTCACGGGGGCGATGCAGACGGCACGCGCTCCAATACTGGCACCATCATGGATGGTTACTCCCACGGCATCCCAGTCACTTCCGCTCTTGAGCGAGAGGTCGGCATTGACTGCACGGGGAAATTGATCGTTGGTGAGAACTGCAGCTGGACCTATGAAGACTCCATTGCCGATCTTTGCTGGCTCGTAGACCAGGGCATAGTTCTGAACTTTGCAGTTGTCACCCATGGTGACGCCACTTCCGATGTATGCGCCACGACCGATAATGCAGTTAGCACCGAGAACAACTCCATCGCGGATTTGGGCTAAATGCCAGATCGAACTGCCATCTCCGAGAGTTGCCGAAGTATCGACATCGGCGCTTGGGAGGATCTTTACAGCCATAAATGGAAGTCTAGCGGGTCAGCTTCACCATCTCGGCGGCGAATAAGGAGTATTCCCGCTCACTATCGAGGTTGCTACTAGCCCATTTGCGCGCCTGCTCACGGATCTGATCTAACTCGGCTGGATTCTGACGCCAATATTTCAACCGCTCGGCGACGCCTTCTGGGGAACTTTCGATAGCACCTGATCTGCTGAGATTTATCAATTCGACGCAGCGTGGAAGCGGCGAAGAGATCGTCGCAAGTCCAACGCTCATATATTCGTAGAGCTTAGAAGGAACCGCTTCAACAAATGCGGGAGTGCTCTCTAAGAGTGAAAGACCTACCCAGGCGCCCGCCGCTACTTTCCAAGATTCGTGCGGAGCCAGCTTGCCGTGAAAGCGCACTCTTGATTGTGAAGATGGGTTCGCGCGAAACCACTGATCGACATCGACCTGATCAGCAGGTGCGATACCTCCGACGAAATCGAACTCCCAATCGGCCGCAAGTTCTGCGGTACGTAACATCGCCTGCAGCCCTCGGCTCTGGCGCAGATCACCGATGTAGATAGCGCGAGGGTTTGCACCGCGCTCGCCACTCTGGGTCAGCATGGAAGTATCGGGAAGATTACGAACCACTAAACGATTGCGTGCATCAAATGGTGGCACCTGCACATCCGCAACGGTTGTTAAATCGGCACGCTTGGCGAACCAGAGCGCAGACTTGGTATCGCTCTTGGCGATCCAACCCAGAATTCCAAAGTAATTGCTGGCCCAAGCGCGGTCATTGAGGAGGCGGAGATAATCTTCAAAGAAATCTACCGCTAATTTGCGGCGCCATAATTTTGTCTGAGCATAGGCTGGCGCGACTGCTTCTGGGGAGATGGCGTAAGTGACACGACCGCGCGCGCGGATCACAAATAGGCGTGAGCGATAATAGCGCGCGAGCAAATTTGAACGACGCCAAGGTGCAGCAAACCAGGAGCGACGAATGAAGAGGCGTTGTGAATTTTCTGTCGTTGTGGGTGCATCTTTCGCGAGCCCCGGGGCAAAGATTTCGACGCTTAATCCGGCGCGCAGCAAGGCTCTGGTTAGACGATGAAGCCTGGCATCCGCGAGATTTGCTCCCGAAGAGATGATCGAGATATCGATTTTTTGCGACATCTGATCGCTTCCTTACATATCTTCGTAGTTGGAAGGCAACGAACCAACGTTAAGAAACTTCAGGTAACCATCAACAATTTCTTCGGGTTTGCCTTTAGCGACCATGGCGCCTTTATGCATCCAAATTGCGGTGTCGCAGAGATCGGTGACTGTTGCAAGAGCGTGAGAAACAATGAGGATGGTGCGGGCTTCAGCGCACAATTGGCGCATCCGCTCGAATGACTTCTCTTTAAATGCAGCATCTCCGGCAGAGAGCGCTTCATCCAGCAGCAAGATATCTGGTGTCATGCTGACAGCCACCGCGAAGGAGAGGCGACCATACATTCCGCTGGAGTAGGTGCGAACAGGTAGATCGATAAAACCATCGGGAAGCGCGGCAAATTCCGCGATCTCATCGGTCTTTTCCGCGATCTCATCCATATTCAATCCAGAGGCAAGTCCACCCAAAATAATGTTATCTCGACCGGAGAGAGCTGGGTTGAAGCCAACGCCAAGTGCCAGCAGAGTTGAGATTTTACCGTTTACGATTACTCGCCCCTCAGTAGGAGAGAGAATGCCTGCGATACAACGCATTAACGTCGATTTGCCAGCTCCATTTGATCCAACAATTCCAAGTACAGATCCATGGGGAACGTCGAGGGTAAGCCCTTTCACCGCTTCGATAATTCGAGTGCGCTCTTTCTGTTTCAGGCTGGCACGCATAAGGGCGTTCTTCATCGTCCGCTTCGCTTCCAGACTCACCTTGTAAGTGATTGAAAGATTTTCGATGCGGATTGCCAGGTCGTCTGGCATCACTATTGGAGACTTAGAGGCGGATCGCAAAGTCACGCTCCCTTGAAATGAAGAAGTAGCCGCCGACTACGATTGATGCAACGGCCCAGAGTATGCAACCCAAGATAATTGGTTGGGTAAGAGATTCGCCGCTTACCCATACGCGCGAGGTCGCGTTGAGAACAGGTCCCAAGGGATTGATCCATAACAAGATTTTCATATTTCCACGCAAACTACTTGGCAGCCACAAGACGGGGGAGAGGTACATCCAGATTCGCGTGATGTACGTGAGCAATTTTGTGGTGTCACGGAAATATACATTGAGCGTTGCAAAGACGAGCGCCAATCCAAATCCAGTTAAACCAGTACAAATTAAAATGAAAGGAATCCAGAGGAAATTCCAGGTCCATCCTGGAACGATCGTTGTTGGGTATGCCCATTTACCTGCTACGAGTACGAAGATGTAGACGGGAATAGTTGGTAAAAATTGTTGGAAAGATTGAATGGCAGATGAGAATGGAAGAAGCGCGCGGGGGAAGGCTTGATTCAAAATGAGGCGGCCACCCGATGTAATGGAGAGTGCTCCGGCAGTTACGCAGTTCTGGGCAAAGTAGAAGGTGAAGAGTCCGATTAAAAGGTGGTCCAACCGGGTCATTCCCGAGACGGATCCGCCCGGGCGGATGATGGTCACGACCAGGTAATAAACCATGCCCAACAAGAGGGGGTTGAGCACGAGCCAGACCTTGCCTAAGCGAGAGTCGAGGTACTCGGCCTTATCGCCAAATCGGGCAAGCTCTGATGCAAAGGCGCGCCTAGTCCAAAATTCCTTGAGGTAAGGGATGAGCGGAGGAAGGGATGCGCGATGAGGTTCGAAAACCTGAATCTTCGGTACGAATCCTTCGTTCACGGGCATAGGGGTAAGTGTGCCATCCCAAGCCCCCTTCTATACACAGGCAGGAGTGTGAGGCCGAGCGCGCCCGGGCGCAGGTGAGCAGAATCCCCACATTCGGGCGGTCCACTACTGCCTATAACTATGAAAGGTGAAATACCAAATGGATGTACTCCAGAAGAAGGTGGCCCCCGTCGGGGCCGGAAAGAAATGGTTCACTCGCACTGTGAGCATCGCTCTCCTCGGTGCTCTTGTGCTTCCTGCAGTCGTAGAGAGCAGTGGGGCGCTCGCTGCCACCAAATCGACGACAGTGAAGAAGGTCGCCGCCAAGAAGGCGCCAGTCAAAAAGGCAGCGGTCAAAAAGGTAGCGGTCAAAAAGGCAGCGGTCAAAAAGGTAGCAACAAAGCGCGCTGCGACGAAGAGAGCAGCAGTGAAGGGAACTACTGCGAAGAAGGTTACTTCGAAGAGGGCGCCAGCGAAGCGAGCAACTGCGAAGAAGGTTACCTCGAAGAGAGCACCGGCGAAGAGATCTACAACCAGGAAGGCGCCAGTGAAGAAGTTAACTGCGAAGAGCGCAGCCATCAAGAAGGATTCCGTGGCGAAGGAGCCAACGAAGAGCGCAGCCATCAAGAAGGATTCCGTGGCTAAGGAGCCAGCTAAGTTAGCTGCTCCAGGAGCAGAGAGTGCAGCAGTGGCAGCCGGAACCGCGGCAGGTGTTGCAGTCTCCAAGGAGATGGCGGGCAAGAATTCTGTCGCAGAGAAAGTTGCTGCAAAGAAAAGCGCTACAAAGAAAAGTGCCAAGAGCGTGACTGCCAAGCCATTGAAGAAGATGCGAATGCGTCGCTTTCATCTCAAGCCATAAAGAGTTCGGCCTAACAGCCCCCGGGTGAGAGATATGAGAGATATGGGTTGAGACTTGGATACTTTATTTGCATCCGGTGGTGAGATTACCCTCCTGCCGAGTCAATGCGAGTGCCAAGTCTCATCCTCTGCAGATTCCGACTTATTAAGCGTAATTGATTCTAGATTTACAGAAAATAAACGATTGAGAGAACTGCTTTCCACTTGTGGGAGCAGTGGATAGGGAGTAACTTCTTGATATGGAGATCATCTTTCATACTCGCAATGCTGTACTCGCCGAAGATTTTCGCTCCATCGCCTCAGATAAGCTAAAAACGCTGCAACGATTTAGTGTCGCCATCGGGGGAATAAAGGTAGAAATCATTCATGAACCTAATCCTCGATTTGGCAAGACATCCCATTCGGTAACTCTCTCGACGCAGGGGAGCGGTCCATTTCTTCGTGCAGACGGTCAGGCATTTAATGATCTCGCTGCCTTTGATCTTGCAGTGAAAAGCCTAGAGTTGCAGCTGCGCAAGGCTCACGAACGGATCAAAGAGATCCCTCACGAGTCGCTACGCGAAGCCAAGGGTTAGCCGCTAACTCTTAGGTACTAATACCTAACGACTAGCACTTCAGAACCTGACTCTTTACTTCAGAACCTGACTCTTTACTTCAGAACCTGACTATCAGTTCCGTCGTGCTCTCTGCCATTTACTTAAGGCAGTGGCCCTACATACTTGGCATAGCCTTTCTCCCAATTTGTTAAAAAGATTGCTTGCCCGGTCTTAAGGGTGATTTGTCCCGCACAAACTAATTGATGTATGCGATTTTCCAATTGATCTTTGAGATAAGCACTCAATTTGATATTGCGCGGCTGCGGGAAGAGATTGAGTGGGCTCGACGGATTGCCACCGACTTCCAGTGGCACGATGTGATCTTCTTCGTAATTCTTCATGTTGAGATCGCCATCGAGGTTATATCCCGATTGCAGTTGGGAATATTTAAGTTGGTTTGTGTAGGAAACCGGCGGGCGGACAGTCTTTGTCCAGCCTGATACACAGATTGTGCTGCGAATATTTCTTTGATTGACAGCGGGGTTTATAGCGCCCGGAGTTAACTTTGTATTGGGGAGTCCCGAGTTTGCCGAGTAGGTAGCGGCTCCACATGCTGATAATCCGAAGGTGGCCGCCAGAATAAGACTGCTAGCAATTACTAGGGAATTTCTTGAGGTTCGCCTTAAAAGGGTGGACTCCCAAAGGCTAAGAGCGGGTCTAGAAACTACGGGCATTGATATCCGAATTCACTTAAAACATTGGGCGGAACGGTTCCGCATCCGACGAGTGCAGTTCCAAAATCGATAACGCTCCAGTGGCCATCCTTCACAGTAGCAAAACCGGTAGCGATATCTGTTACGGGTAGGTAGGGAACTGTGGTGAAGATAATCCATTGTGGATCAACGACTGAACTTCGCATATTAACGACCGCCCCGAAGTATTGATCCCCTTGCATCTCAGCTTTGACGACATTCTTAACGAGATCCAGACTGGTTGCTTGCGGTACCAATTTCCCACCCTTATATCGATTGAAGTAAGGCACTGGGTTGTTGGGATATTGACCTAAGAGGCTCCACGGCACGATCACCTGAGCCAGTTGACCCTTCGTGGGGTTGGGCCACTGCATAAACCAACCTGCATCGGTATCAATACCAGCAGGCAATTTCCCCGAGAGTTGAGCTTTAAGTGCCGCGGTTTCCCAGTTGACCATCTGGGGATGATTCGCTCCAAAACTGGAGACCAAGAGATTGATTCCGGTAACCAACGAATTATTAGCGGGTCTGGCATCGCCTGAAGGCGCTCCGCATCCAGAGAGCAGAAGAACGCCAACGACTATCGATGCGATGCCGCTGAAGGAGCGTTTACTTTTAGCCACGCCCCGATAGTAATCCCTGCATTGCTAACTAATGTCCTTCCAACAGTGCACCCCTGGAGGACTCACCTTTTCCACAGGCTGATGTTATCCCCAGCGCAAATGTATGACCCAAATCCACGACGCTTCCTAGAGTTTCCTGAGCATGTGAATGACTCTACAAATGAATTTGGCCCACTGGCTGGATTGATGGCAGATCCAACGATCGAAGAGATCTGGATCAACTCGCCGCATCGGATATTCATTGCGCGCACCGGGGTCAGCCAACTCACAAATATGGTCCTCAAACAGGAAGATGTTCGCGATCTGGTGGAACGGCTTCTGATGTGGGGTGGACGGCGACTAGATCTCTCCCATCCCTTTGTCGATGCCAGGTTGCCAGATGGAAGCCGGTTACATGTAGCAATCCCTGATGTGACCGCTACGCATTGGGCGGTAAATATTCGCAAGCACCTGATCCGCGGAAAGTCTCTGACCAATTTGTGCGAACTTGGGGTGATGACTCCTGCAATCGCCGATTACTTAGCTCGGGCGGTGCACGAGGGCCTAAATATTCTGGTCAGTGGATCAACCCAGGCGGGGAAGACCACGCTCCTTAATGCCCTTGTAAGTGCAACACCACTTCATAGTCGAGTAATAACTATCGAGGAGGTCTTCGAGCTCAAGCCACAACTTCCCGATTGCGTGGCCCTGCAAACTCGCCAGGCTAATTTGCAGGGCGAGGGGGAGATTCCGCTTCGCAAATTAATTAAAGAGGCGCTGCGAATGCGTCCGTCTCACCTGGTTGTTGGAGAAATTCGGGAGGCCGAGGCGCTCGATCTATTGATCGCTCTCAACTCAGGGTTGCCCGGAATGGCGACGATACATGCCAACTCCGCTCGCGACGCCATCGCTAAGTTGCAGACTCTGCCTTTGTTAGCGGGTGAAAATATCTCGTATCAATTCGTTGCCCCGATTGTTGCAGCGACCATTGACCTCATTGTTCACACCACAATCTTGCGCGATAGTGGCGAGCGACGCATCGTTGAGATATCTCATGTGACCGGACGAATTGAGAACGATCGCGCAGAGATTGAGACGCTCTACGTCTATCGCAAAGGTAGATACGAGGCGGGGCTCGGCGATCCCATGCGCATCTTTACACCGACTCGATCGGGGATGACGGCATGATACGAAAAGGCGAAAAGCTATCCATAAAGCGGAGTCAACTTCTCCTCTCTGCTTTGGCTGGATTCGTGCTCGCGGATTTGGTAATTGGTTCTGCCGTTCTCGCCCTTCCGATTGCCGCACTCTCCCCAGCGCTCCCTCTCTTTCTCCAGAAGAGACGTGCGCAGCGAAGGCAAGCTCAACTTGCGGGGCTATGGCCAGAACTTCTCGATCATATGATCTCTGGATTGAGATCTGGGCTATCTATTGCCGAAACCCTGGCGGGGCTAGCCATTCGAGGTCCCGAGATATCCCGTCCTATCTTTAAAGAGTGCCAAGCTCTTTTACGTTCCGGTTCCGATATTGAAAGAGTTTTTCAATACATCAAAGTTGAATTTAATGATCCAGTTGCTGATCAAGTTTGTGAGGTGCTGGATTTTGCGCGAGGGACAGGGAGCCGTGATACTGCAATAACCCTTCGGACGTTGGGGGACTTTATCCGGAGTGATATTGCGGTACGCGGTGAGATAGATGCAAAGCTGGGTTGGGTAAAGAATTCCGCCGTGGTCGCTGCAATAGCGCCCTGGATCCTGCTCGTAATTCTTTCAACCCAGCCCAGCACCCTGCAGGCATTTTCGACCGGAACTGGAAATCTCATTCTTCTCTTGGGTATAGCGCTGAGCGCCATCGCCTACCTGTGGATGTCGCGTGTTGGGCGGGTGCAGGGAATTCCACGGATCTTTCTCGAGGAGAGCGCGTGAGGCTGCTAATTGCGCTGATTGCTATCAGCCCGATCATGGGTCTTACCCTCTATGTTTTATGGCTGGAATTTCGCCAAGAGATCGTCACTGGTTACAACGATTTCTCATATAGAACTGCGACTAAGAAGTCACGGCGGCAGATCGAAAGGGAGTTTCCACTTGTCGTTGAGCTATTTGCAATCTTGTTGGCTGGAAATTTGAGTCCAGCGACCGCGCTCGACCATATAAGTCGGAGAACGAGCGGAGAGTTCTCTCTTCTCTTACGAGATACGGTCAGCGAGATTCAAAGCGGCGCAAGTTTTTCACAAGCGCTTGATCTGTTGAGCGCGAGAATCCAATCACCGCTAGTCCGCAGATTCTGTGATTCTTTGATGATTGCGGTGGAGCGAGGTTCACCGCTAATAGATGTGGTCAATCGTCAAGTAGAAGAGGTCCGTAACGAGGAGCGTTCGCGCCTCTTAGCCGCAGCGGGCAAGGCCGAGATCGCACTCATGATTCCAGTGGTATTCCTCATCCTTCCCATCTCAGTTCTCTTTGCCCTCTGGCCCTCCTATTTTGCGCTGGGAAGGAGCGCGGGCTTCTAAGCAAGTTGATAATGAAAGTGATTCGATGAAAGTGATTCAACGAGAGTGATTCAATGAGAGTGAGGAGAGAAAATGTTCAATAAAGTTAGGAAATTGGGACTGCGGATTTCCCAAAAGTGGCTCGACCGATCAATTTACATCTTTCAAGTGCTGCGGGACGAACGCGGAGATGTTCCAGGCTGGGTCCTAGTGGTTCTCATGACCACTGGGCTAGTAACAGGGATCTGGACGCTGGCAGCTCCTCGAATCGAATCAATACTGCGTAACTCCTTGGATTCGATGAATGGGATTCGGTGAAAGCACTCATTCGCGTTCTTGGCGACGACCGCGGTAACTTGGAGAGCGCACTCACCTTGATACCGCTGATGATCCTCTTTCTCACCGTTTCTCAGGTTGGTATCGCCGTCTACTCGAGGGATACCTATGCCCAGATGACTCAAGGGGCGGTTGCTTACACCGCGATGGGCGCCTCATCGCCGCAAGTAGATTCAATTTCAGGCGCTCCCGGAACTTTCAAATGGAGTGCCCCACCCATAGCGCTGCCACTTCCCGGTGGTGGTTCTATCTTGGTCGGCCAGCGTCAAATTCAAACTCCTGGCGTGACACCTCTGTTGCCCGGAGGCGAGAGATTCTCTACAACGGGAGTTGCGGTACAGGAGTGAATCGCGCAAAACCAAGCAGGGTGAATGCGCGCGGTGCAAGAGTGAATCGCGCTCCGATACGCTTTTTGAAATACATAATGGCGATGCGAGATGAATCGGGGAGCGCCATCATTGAATTCGTCGTGCTCGCTATTCCACTGATGATCCCGATCATCATTTATCTCGGCATCGTTCATGAGAATTCAGTTATTAAGAACGACCTTCATAATCTTGCGAGGCAGAGTGCGCGCGCTTTCATCACCAGCTCGAGTGAGAGTTATGAAAGTGCCAGAGTGCAAAGCATCGCGGATCTCTTTGAAACTCGAATCTTGCGACCAGATGGAATTTCGGAGATCCCAACTGTAACCGTGGAATGTTCTGCCTCGCCCTGTTTGACACCTGATTCCAGAGTGAAGGTAACGGCTTCCCTTACCCACGTAAGGAATAGATTCTCTGGAATCTTTAGATTTATCACCGCTCCTCGCGTCCAATTTTCTGCCAGCGATGTTCAGATAGTTGATGCGTGGCGCTGATGCTCGATAAATTCAAAGGGAATCTCCGCGACGAAAGTGGCAGCTTGGTCATTCTGGTCTTCGCACTCTTCCTCTTGCTGCTTACAGCTTCCCTTGCCCTAGTTGATATCTCTGACAACTTCCTCGCAAAGCGGCAACTCATTGAAATCGGTGAGGTGGCAATTACTCGCGCTGCTCACCAAATTTCACTCTCGCGCTATTACTCTGGAAATATTCTTATGGATACTTCGGGCTCTGACGTCACTCAATTTCGCATCCCAATCGATTGCCCCGCAGCGCGCAGTGGCTTCGTAGATGAGATTTCCGCCGCCTCATTGCGTGGCTCACCTATCTCGATAACCGGCTGGAGTTGCGTGGGAGATGAGGTAACCGGAACCATCTCCGCTCAAATTCCCATATTGCTCAAATTGCCACTGGGGATCGCTTCAAACTCGACAAAGATCTCCTCCACCGTGGGAGCAACTTCGATAATCGGGGGAGTCAGGGGATAAGTGACCCTGCCCCGAACCATTACTCTTGAGCCATGGCTGCCCGCGATTACTTACAAGAGGTGAAACTGCTCGACGCCACCCTTGTAAGTATTGAAAAGGTGCTCGATCTACCAAAATTGAAGGCTGATGCAATCACTTTAGAGGCAGAGGCCAGTGCGCCAGATCTTTGGGATGATCCCGAGAAAGCCCAAGTGGTCACCAGCAAACTCTCCAGGGTCCAGGCCACCCTCAATCGCATGACCACCATTCGCCGCCGCTTGGAGGATGTACCCGTTCTCTTGGAATTGGCCGCTGAAGACAATGATCAAAAAGCCCTGCTCGATGCTGGATTGGAACTTGATGCAGTCACGCGCGCGATCGGAGATTTAGAAGTTCAAACCCTTCTCAGCGGGCAATATGACGAACGCGATGCGCTCATGACAATTCGCTCAGAGGCCGGCGGCGTAGAGGCAGCCGATTGGGCTGAAATGCTAAGTCGAATGTATTTCCGCTATTGCGAGCGCAATGATTACAAGGTAGATGTCCTAGAAACTTCCTACGCTGAAGAGGCCGGTATCAAGTCGACCACTTTTAGAATTAGCGCTCCTTATGCATACGGAAAGCTTTCGGTCGAGCAAGGAACTCATCGCTTGGTTCGCATCTCGCCCTTCGATTCACAGAGCCGCCGCCACACCTCATTTGCAGGGGTTGAAGTAGTTCCCGTAGTTGAGCAATCGGATCACATAGAGATTGACGAGAAAGAGATTCGGGTGGATGTTTATCGTTCATCGGGTCCTGGCGGACAGGGTGTAAACACAACCGACTCGGCCGTTCGCATCACCCACCTCCCCTCGGGAATTGTGGTCTCCTGTCAGAACGAACGCTCGCAGATTCAGAATAAGGCGACCGCGATGGCTGTCTTGCAGTCGAAACTGTTGGAGCGCCGCCGCCAAGAGGAGCGCGCACGTATGGATGCTCTTAAGGGCGATAACTCTGGTTCCTGGGGAAATCAGATGCGCTCCTATGTCCTCGCCCCGTATCAAATGGTTAAGGATCTGCGCACCGATTATGAGGTGGGAAATCCCGCGGGAGTACTCGATGGCGACCTCGAAGGATTTATTGAAGCTGGTATTCGCTGGAGGATGAGCGGCAGCAAGGGGTAATTGGCGCACTCTCAGCACCCGATATGTCCGACTTTATGTACTTTTTCACATCCGATCTGAGCCCAATCTCCCTAAGTTAGGCGCGCTACCAAACTAAACTGGCGGGGTACCCTCGCCCTAGCGTCCACACTCCAGGAGTCTTTAGTGATCAAATTTGAGAACGTCACCAAGATTTACCCGAAGCAGGATAGAGCGGCACTTGATCGGGTTGACCTGGAAATCCTCAAGGGGGAGTTTGTCTTCCTCGTAGGCCTATCGGGTTCGGGCAAGTCCACCTTCCTCCGCCTGGTGCTCCGCGAAGACCAGCCAACGAGCGGAAATATCATCGTCGCTGGCAAAGAGTTAGGCACTCTCGCCGCGCACAAAGTCCCTGAACTGCGCCGCCAAGTTGGAACCGTCTTCCAAGATTTTCGCCTGCTGCCAAACAAGACCGTTGTAGAGAATGTGGCTTTCACTTTGCACGTTCTTGGCTACTCCCAAAAGGAGATCAATCGCGAAGTACCAGAGGTACTTGAGATGGTTGGATTAGAAGAGAAGGGCGAGCGCAAGCCCAGCGAACTCTCCGGTGGAGAACAACAGCGCGTGGCAATCGCGCGTGCGTACGTCAGTCGCCCCATGATTTTGATCGCCGACGAACCAACTGGAAATCTCGATCCAGCCACGAGTGTTGGCATCATGAAGTTGCTAGACAGAATTAATCGCGATGGAACCACAGTTGTCATGGCCACCCACGATGCGGGTATCGTCGATCAGATGCGTAAGCGAGTGATCGAACTAGAAAATGGTCACGTCATTCGTGATCAGGTGCGCGGTGTTTATGGATATACCGGTTGAGTCGATGAAAAGCGTTAGTGCAAAGAAGTTCAATGAAGTAAAGAAGTTCAATGAAGTAAAGAAGTTCAATGAAGTA
>JBAXVT010000011.1:0-26904 GCA_037128715.1 Actinomycetes bacterium | reverse complement strand
GCGATGCCAGGATTCACTCGCATATTCTAAAGCGTGGCGAGCCAACCTGTGACCTAATAACTCGCCCGACCCCTCTTCTTAGGAGACTAGGCAGTCTGGTCCCAGCACTGACTTTAGATCTGCGCTCAAACTTGGTGAAGCGGTGACGCGCAAGTCATCGTCAATCTTCATCACCAAACCCTTCTTTCCATCATCGAGCTTTAAATGAACTTCGCGCGGACCAGGATGAGAGCGCAGGATCTCCTTCATCCGATCGACAAGTGGAGCGGTGACGCGGGCGGCATCGATCGTAATAACAAAAGGTCCAGTCGGAGCGCCAGAGATATCAGGAATTGTCATTTCCAACGCGGTGATTCGAGGTGCTTCCTCTCGCTTATCAATTCTTCCGCGCACGACAATAACTCGGTCTTCCATCAGATTCATTGCATGAGTCTGATAAGTGGCTGCGAAGAAGAGGACGTCAACCGCACCTTCCAAATCCTCGATCGACACAATGGCCCATGAGTTGCCTTGTTTAGAAACTTTGCGCTGTATCTGGGTGATTAATCCACCGATGGTGACGATCTGTTCGTGTCCGACTGAATCTTCAGCGATTTGGGAGAGCGGCATATCAACGGCTGCACGCAAAACATGTTCGACTCCGAGTAGTGGATGGTCGGATACATAGAGTCCGAGCATCTCCCGCTCATAGCTGAGGAGCATGTTCTTATCCCATTCATCCTTCGGGATATCGAGTTCCACATCGCTCACGCTGGTCGACGCCGCGCTCTCGGTGCTACCAAAGAGATCGAATTGACCGATCGCCTCTGCCCGCTTGGCCTCGCTCACGGAATCGATCGCTTCGAGATAGACCATCATTAATCCACGACGGGTTGCTCCCAGCGAATCAAAGGCTCCGGCCTTAATAAGAGATTCAATGGTCTTCTTGTTGCAAACCTGCTGATCAACCTTTGCCAAGAAGTCGCCGAAGGAGAGGTAACGGCCCTTGCTCGCACGGTTAGTAACGATCGACCCGACAACATTCTCGCCGACATTGCGAATCGCAGTTAATCCGAAACGGATATCCGCAGCGAGTGGCGTGTAATCAGATGCCGATTCATTAACGTCCGGTGGTAAAACCTTGATTCCCATCCGACGACACTCGTTGAGATAGAGGGCGCTCTTATCTTTATCATCGCGCACGCTCGTTAGTAGCGCCGCCATATATTCGGTGGGGAAATTCGCCTTTAAGTAGGCGGTCCAATATGAAACCAATCCATATCCAGCGGAGTGCGCTCTGTTAAATGCGTAGTCGGAGAATGGAATCAGGGTATCCCAGAGCTTTTTGATGGCGTTCTTACCAAAACCGCCAGCAACCATTCCTGCTTCGAAATTCACATACTCTTTATCAAGGATCTCTTTATTCTTCTTACCCATTGCTTTACGCAATAAGTCCGCGCGTCCCAGCGAGAAGCCAGCAACCTTCTGCGCAATTGCCATTACCTGCTCTTGATAAACGATCAAGCCATAGGTGTCGCCCAAGATTTCGGAGAGTGGCTCAGATAACTCTTCGTGAATTGGTTCGACTGGTTTGCGCCGATTTTTGCGATCAGCGTAATCGGTGTGGGCATTTACCCCCATCGGCCCCGGGCGGTAGAGCGCGATAACAGCGGAGATATCTTCAAAAGAGTCGGGTGCCATCTGGCGCAAGAGCGCGCGCATCGGCCCGCCATCGAGTTGGAAGACTCCCAACGTCTCTCCCTTGCCCAAGAGATCGAAGGTCTTCTTATCATCCAAGGTCAGAAGTGAGAGATCCACATCAAGACCTTTATTCTTTTTAATATTGATCAGGCAGTCATCAAGGACTGAGAGGTTACGCAAGCCGAGGAAATCCATCTTGAGCAATCCCGTTGCTTCGCAGGCGCCCATATCGAATTGGGTAATGATGGCGCCATCGGCTTCACGGCGATGAATTGGAATCACTTCTAGGAGTGGCTCCTTACTGAGGATGACTCCCGCAGCGTGTACACCCCACTGACGTTTAAGTCCTTCTAGCCCACGCGCGGTATCCACGATTCGCTTCGCATCGCTATCAGTCTCATAGACCGAACGAAATTCACCAGCCTCGCCATAACGATCATTCTTCGGATCAAAGATTCCCGAGAGCGTGATGTCCTTTCCCATGATCGTCGGAGGCAAAGTCTTAGTGATCTTGTCGCCGATGGCGTAGGGATAGCCCAAAACTCGGGTGGCATCTTTAAGAGCCTGTTTTGACTTGATGTTGCTATACGTGATGATCTGAGCAACTCGATCTTCACCATACTTATTTGTGGCGTATGCAATCATCTCAGAGCGGCGACGCTCATCGAAGTCCAGGTCAATATCCGGCATCGAGATGCGCTCAGGATTGAGGAAGCGCTCGAAGAGCAGTCCGTGCTTGATCGGATCGAGTGCCGTAATTCCTAGCGCGTAGGAGACCAACGAACCTGCAGCCGAGCCGCGGCCAGGACCAACCCGAATTCCCACCTCGCGGGCGTGAGCACAGAGATCTGAAACCACGAGGAAGTACCCGGGAAAGCCCATCTTGATCATGACGCTCAATTCGTAATCCAAGCGCTCTTGATAAGCAGGGGTCACTTCGCCGTTCATGCGATCTGCGAGTCCAAGGTTTGAAAGTTTTGTGAGCCAGGAATCTTCACTCTCACCTGCTGGAACTTCAAATTGGGGCAGCAAATTTTCACCCTCGCGCAAAGTCACATTGCAACGTTCTGCGATCAATAAGGTGTTGTCACAGCTCTCGGGGAATTCCTGGAAGAGCTCGCGCATCTCGGCGGCGCTCTTCAAGTAAAACTGATCATTATCAAATTTAAAGCGCTTGGGATCTGCCATAGTGGATCCAGACTGCACGCAGAGCAGAGCCTCGTGGGCTATGGAATCTTCGTTCTTTGTGTAGTGCAGATCATTGGTAGCAAGAAGCGGAAGTCCCAACTCTTTGCCAAGCTTGAGAAGATCTGCCTTCACTCTCTTCTCGACATCAATTCCGTGATCCATTATTTCTAAAAATAAGTTTTCCCGGCCAAAGATATCTCGGAGTTCACTGGCAGCGGTCATCGCCTCTTTGTAGGCGCCCATCCGCAATCGAGTTTGAATCTCTCCCCCGGGACATCCGGTGGTAGCGATTATTCCTGTTGCGTATTTCGCGAGTAACTCACGATCCATACGCGGCTTGTAATAGAAACCTTCCAGCGATGCCAGCGATGATAATTTAAAGAGGTTAGAAAGTCCGACATTATTTTCAGCGAGCAGTGTCATGTGGGTATATGCACCACCACCCGAAACATCATCTTCGCCGCCATCGGCCCATTTCACACGCTTCTTATCGAATCGGCTCTCTGGCGCTACATAGGCTTCAATTCCGATAATCGGTTTTACGCCAGCTTTGCGAGCTTGTTTATTGAATTCAAAAGCCCCAAAGACATTGCCGTGATCTGTTATTGCGATCGCCGGCATCTCTTGCCTGGCTACCTCTTTGACCAACTCTTCAACGCGCGCGGCACCATCCAGCATCGAATACTCGGTGTGGACATGGAGATGGACGAAATTGGATTTCTGCGACACGGTTAGCGAGATTACTACTGTGGCTAAATCTGATGGCTGTTTTGCTCAAGCTCGGCTAATGAGCGTGTCAGGTCGAGCGGGTACTCCGAGGCAAATGCCATCTTCGCCCCCGTCACTGGGTGCGTGAATTTGAGTTCACGAGCGTGCAGCCAGGGGCGGTGGATATTTAACCGGTCCGCAATGGTGTGATCCGCGCCGTATGTGAGATCGCCAACAAGGGGGTGATGGAGCGCGGCGAAGTGGACTCGAATTTGATGGGTGCGTCCGGTTTCAAGTTCTATCTCGAGGAGTGAGACTGCAGGAAAGAGCTCGAGGGAGGTGTAGTGCGTGATTGATGGCTTGCCATCTGCCACCACCGCGAAGCGATAATCCTCGCGCGGATGGCGATTGATCGGTGCATCGATAGTTCCTTGCGATGGATCCATGTGGCCCTGGACCATGGCGTGATAAACCTTTGTGACGGTGCGATCTCTAAATTGATCTTTGAGCGAAGAATATGCAATCTCATCTTTGGCAAGAACCATCAGGCCAGTAGTGCCAACATCGAGGCGATGAACAACTCCTTGGCGTTCC
This sequence comes from Actinomycetes bacterium, assembly GCA_037128715.1. Classification (GTDB taxonomy): domain Bacteria; phylum Actinomycetota; class Actinomycetes; order Nanopelagicales; family Nanopelagicaceae; genus PALSA-747. The sequence goes on along the minus strand of JBAXVT010000011.1, from coordinate 22,734 downwards.
GCGGCGCCACTTGTAGAAACGTTATAGCCGGCAGCGATGACCGCTCCGATAACAGTTGGCCCCTGCCACCCTGGACTGGGATGAGCGGCGACGCCAGCGGGTTTGTTAATAACAATGATGTGTTCATCGTTATAAACCACTTCAAGTCCTTCAACCGGTGTCGGAGTTAATTGTGGTGCGCTCTTGGCAGCCGGCATCAAAATCTCCAGCACATCTGCAGTCGAAACTCTATCTGACTTGGTAACGGGCTTACCGCCCCGGGAGATCTCTTCATTTTCTATAAGCGAAACAACTACCGAACGAGATAGCCCCAGCATGCGAGCTAGAGCCGCATCAACTCGATCTTGATCTAACCCCTCGGGTATCGAGATCACCTTTAATTCGCGTTCAGGGAACGTCATAACGGGACCTCGGTTTCACATCATTTATAAGGAGAATGGCAATGGTTACTGCAGAGACAACAATAGAGGTATCTGCCAGGTTAAAAATCGGCCAGTGCGGGAGCCGGATCCAATCAATCACCTGGCCATGCAATAAGTACGGTGGGCGAAAGAGCCGGTCAACTAGGTTCCCGCCTATGCCGCCGAGGAGGAAGCCCAGGGCCACGCCCCAGGGGCGTGCGGTGATTGATTTTGAAAAGAGGTAGATGCCAGCCATTGCCAAGAAAGAAAGAAGTGAGAAGAAAACCGTGGCACTCTGCGCGAAACCAAAGGCTGCCCCAGAGTTGGCAGTCAACTGCAACTGCAGGAAAGAACCGAGAATCGGCTTTGGATTGACCCCCAAAGTATGTAAGGCCAGCGCTTTCGAACCGCTATCAACCGCAACAACTACGATGGCAACGGTGAGTAAGGATCTGACTGCTTTCTTATGGGGTGCTGATTTTCTCAGCGCCGTTCCTCTTTCTGCTTGCATGCCATGCAGAGAGTTGCACGTGGGAAAACCTGAAGGCGAGCTTTACCAATTGCATTGCCACACTCTTCGCAGCGACCATATGTCTTGGTATCAATTCGTTCCACAGCGCGTTCGGTTTGCAAGACCATGTCACGGGCGTTGTAAACAAGAGACATCTCATGCTCGCGTTCAAAGGTCTTAGTGCCAGCATCGGCCTGATCATCGCCCGCTCCGACCCCGGCAGCAGAGATCAAATCCTGCATCTCGCCTTCGGCTTCGCTTAACTCAGCCTTCAAACGGATCAACTCTTTTGCGAGTTCAGAGCGCATCGCCTTTAACTCAGCCGCATTCCAGGGATTTTCATTCTCATTAACAACCAACGGAGCAGGTGCGCCTTTGATGGGCTTGAGAACGTGATTGCGCTTTCCACTCTTCACCGGACGCGGTGGTGGAGGCATAACCAATCGACGCTCTTCGATGACCACTTCAGGACCGGCATTAACTTCATGTGGCGTTACGGTGATGGTCGTCGAGTCGCCAGTTGTTGTGCTCTGCAACTTCGCTGGAAAGGGTTTGCCAGGGGCTTTCTTTGCTGGAATTTTCGCTACGGTCGGGCTCTTAGCTAGGGACGGCTTCACAATTTTTGGGGAACGAGCGGCGACCTTCTTCGCGGGTGCACTCTTCTTCGCTACCGCTTTCTTGGCGCTCTTTGCTACAGGGGCTTTCTTTGCGGGCACGGGTTTCACTGCTTTCTTAGCCACTAGTTTCTTCGCCACGAGCTTTTTTGCTGGTGGGGACTTTTTAACCGCGCTCTTCTTGGCAATTTCTCTCTTGGAAATGGCCTTCTTAGCAGGAGCCTTCTTTGCCGTAGGAGTCATATCAATAGTCACATCTCTAGTCAGCCCACATTTGGGTAGCCACCAGAGGCCACCTTTGTGAGTTACCTGCGAGCGAGAAGGCTAGAGCGAAGTGCGCTGAATTACCAACTTCGCCGCGCTAGACTCGCGCTTTCACCAGAGTTCAGGCGATTTTTGGGAATTTACCCGCCTTCAGCGGCGAGAGCGAGGAGACGAGATGGCAGCGCAGGGCTCTCACCCATTCAACAGCCTCCCACCTCAGATCGACCTTCCGGCTACCGAACATCAGATCCTTGCCTTCTGGGAAGAGAATCAAATCTTCTCCAAGAGCGTCTCCGCTCGCGATGGCGCACCACGTTGGACCTTCTATGAGGGTCCGCCCACCGCAAATGGTTCTCCCGGAACACACCACATTGAAGCTCGCGTCTTCAAAGATCTCTTCCCCCGCTATCAGACGATGAAGGGCAAGCAGGTAATTCGTAAAGCTGGATGGGATTGCCACGGCCTCCCAGTCGAAATCGCTGTAGAGAAAGAGTTGGGTTTTGCCGGCAAGGGAGATATTGAAAAGTACGGCATCGCAGCCTTCAACGAAAAGTGCCGCGATTCAGTACAACGTCACGTTGACGAGTTCACCTCCATGACACGCAGAATGGGATTCTGGGTCGACTTCGATGAGGCTTACTGGACTATGTCTCCGGAGTATGTCGAAAGCGTCTGGTGGTCATTGCAACAGATCTGGCAGAAAGGCTTGCTCGTCCAAGATCACCGCGTTGCGCCGTATTGCCCCCGCTGTGGAACGGGTTTGTCGGATCATGAATTAGCGCAGGGCTACGAGACCGTGACCGATCCTTCGGTTTATGTCCGCTTTCCCGCCACCTCCGGCGCTATCGCTGAATTAGGCGCTGCATTCTTGGTCTGGACCACGACTCCTTGGACTTTGGTTTCAAATACCGCGATTGCTGTCAATCCAAAGGTTGAATATCAAGTCTGTGAAATCACGAAAGATGAGAAGACGGAAAGGTTGATAATCGCAACCAATCTCGCACACGTTCTTGGAGAAGAACGCACCGTCATCGCTACCTTCCTGGGATCTGAGTTAGAGCACATTACTTACCAGCGTCCGCTAGATCTCATCGAAATTCCTAATTCTCATTTCATCGTTCTCGCAGATTACGTCACCATCGAAGATGGAACCGGACTCGTTCACCAATCCCCCGCCTTCGGTGCAGATGACTTGCAGGTAAGCCGCCGCTATGGACTTCCAGTGGTTAATCCCATGGCCCCGGATGGAAAATTCTTGCCAGAAGTTCCACTCGTAGGTGGAGTCTTCTTCAAAGAGGCCGATAAAACGCTGGTCCGCGAGTTGAAATCTCGTGGCGTGCTCTTCCGCCAACTGCAGTTCGAGCACTCTTATCCACATTGTTGGCGCTGCCACACTCCCCTCATGTATTACGCACAACCATCGTGGTACATCCGCACCACCGCCATCAAAGAGAAGCTGATCGCGGAGAATGCTAAAACCGATTGGCATCCCGAAACCATTAAAACAGGGCGTTATGGCGATTGGCTCGAGAACAACATCGACTGGGCTATCTCTCGCAACCGTTATTGGGGAACTCCGCTTCCTCTCTGGCGTTGTCCGGAAAACCACATGCACTGCGTAGGTTCACTCGCCGAGCTCTCCGTGCTCTCTGGCCAGGATGTAAGAGCCACTGATCCGCATCGCCCCTTTGTCGATGACATCACCTTCCCCTGTCCCGAGTGTTCGCAAACAATGAATCGCGTCAACGAAGTTATCGATTGTTGGTATGACTCCGGAGCGATGCCATTTGCACAATGGGGTTACCCACATAAAGAGGGATCGGTCGAAGCCTTGGCCCAGGCATATCCCGCCGATTTTATCTGTGAGGCCATCGATCAAACTCGCGGTTGGTTTTACACGTTGATGACTATCGGCACTCTGGTCTTTGATGAATCTTCTTACAAAACCGTGCTCTGTCTCGGTCACATCTTGGATAAAGATGGCCGCAAGATGAGTAAGCATCTGGGCAATGTTTTACAACCTATTCCTTTGATGGATCAACACGGCGCTGATGCGGTGCGCTGGTACATGTTGGCCGCAGGATCCCCATGGAGCGCTCGGCGCGTAGGTCATGATGCCCTCTCTGATGTTGTGCGCAAAACGCTGCTGACATATTGGAATACCGTCTCCTTCTTTAGTCTCTACGCCCACGCCGCAAATTTTGAATTCACGACAGAAGGTAAGGCATCAGAAGTAACCATGGACCGCTGGATTATCTCTGAACTCAATGCATTGATTGCATCGGTTGATCTCGCCTTTGCCGAGTTCGACTCACAAGAGGTGGGTCGCCTGCTCGCTACATTTATCGACGATCTCTCAAACTGGTATGTGCGCCGATCGCGCCGTCGCTTCTGGGATGGTGACACCGATGCGCTTTCCACACTCTTCGCCTGCCTGAAAACGTTGACTCAATTAATGTCACCACTTGTTCCCTTTATTACCGAGCATGTCTGGCAGACCCTGGTTCGCGTGGGACAACCCGATTCCGATGAGTCGGTTCATCTCTCCTCCTTCCCAATTGCCGAGGCTAAGGTGATTGACTCCAAACTCTCTGCCTCTGTTGCGCTCTCGCGCCGCCTCGTCGAACTGGGACGCGCTGCTCGAGCCGAATCTAAATTGAAGATCCGCCAACCGCTCTCCCGCGCTTTAGTCGCAGCATCGGGTTGGGGCGCGATGGATCCAGAGATTCGTGAACATATTCAAGATGAGCTCAATGTCCTCCGGCTCGACCTGCTCGCAGATGAGAACGAGGGGCTCGTAAGCATCTCTATCAAGGCTAATTTCCGTTCTATTGGTGCTCGCTATGGCGGGGATGTACAGGCGATTGCAACTGCTATCACCCAAGCAGATGCTGCCGCGCTGGTACACGCACTTCGTCAATCCGGAAGTTATGACCTCAACTACGGTGACAAGGTTGCCCAACTTACGAGCGATGATTTAGTGATAACTGAGACCCCCAAAGAGGGTTGGTCGGTCGCAAGCCACTCAGGTGAGAGCGTTGCACTAGATCTCACTCTTACCCCTGAGTTGTTACAAGCAGGGTTGATGCGTGAAGTTATTCGCACTATTCAAGAGCAACGGAAAAATTCGGGATTTGAAATCAGCGACCGAATTCACGTGCGTTGGAACTCCGGCGCAGATGTTTCCGCTGCGATCAATCGTTATACAGATCAAATTTCCGAAGAGGTTCTCGCGCTCTCTATAACCCAGGATGAAACTCTCGGCGCTGCCGAAAATGAGATCAACTTAGGGCTAGTGCTTACTAAAAACTAATTTAGTGAATGCGCCGTGCGAATGATATTAATATTTCAACGACGAAGAAGATCAAAATAAACGAGATATCGAGTGAGACCGGTCCGATGCGCAACGGTGGAATAAAGCGACGTACAAAACGCATCACTGGATCGGTGATCGCATAAACAGCCTCTGCGATGGCAAGAACAAATCCCTTAGGACGCCACGATGGTGAAAATATTCTGATGTAATCCAGAATCACGCGGGCGAAGAGCGAGATGAGAAATATCTGCAGCGCGAAGATGATCGTTGTTCCAAGAACACTCATTTTTTACTCCACCCGCCGCGAGGCTAAATCAGCTCTGATTGAAAAAACTTGCTTCTGCTGCAGCTGTCTTATTCTCGGTACTTACTCGAACATTTTCTGGGGTGAGAAGAAATACCTTTGACGTCACTCGCTCGATGCTGCCATGCAGTCCAAAGACGAGACCAGATGCGAAATCCACCAAGCGTTTGCGCTCAGACTCTTCCATATCGGAGAGGTTCATCAAGACAGGTTGGCTCATGCGATAACGCTCGCCCACGGTCCGCGCTTCATTGTAGAAACGGGGATGAATTGTAAAAATCTGGTCCATGATAGGGAAAGCCTCTTGCACCGGCGTAAGAGCCGGGGCGGGAATTGGGTTGAAGGTCGGACGAGCACTCTGAGTAACAGAGCGAACTCCACGATGTGGGGTTTCGGCTGCGACGACTGGCTGCAGATCTTCCTCTTCATCAACCAGACCGAGGTAGTTCGCTGCCTTCTTAAATACATTAGCCATGGCTTAATTTTAGGCTGGTAGTCCACGAGAACCGAGGATTGAACTGCCAATCCGCAGATGTGTCGCACCAGAAGCAATAGCGGCCTCAAAATCTCCACTCATTCCCATGGAGAGCGCGGTCAACGTGGGGACGGAAAGTCGGGCGCGATCGAAAATCTCCCGCATCTGCGCAAAGGCACGCGCCGGCTCCATGGTGGTGGGAGCAACCGTCATAAGCCCTAGAGGTGCAATCTCGGTTTCGCTAATTATCCCTTCCAAAAGCGGCGCCAGATCGTCTGTGCTCACTCCGCCGCGGTCTGCCCGGAGCGGCTCCAAATTAACTTGGATAAAGAAATTTCGCACCTTACTCTCGTCGCATCCAGCAAATTTACGGGCATGATCTAACGAGTCCAGGGAGTGAACCGAGTCGGCCCAGCTCGCTATCGACTTAATCTTTCGCCCCTGTATCTGCCCTTGAAAATGCCAGATGACATCCCCGGGTAATTGCTCCGACTTAAGAGCGCCCTCTTGATCACGATTTTCACCGAAGGCTCGAGCGCCCAATGCATAGAGAATCTGCGCGTCGCTAAGAGGGAAATTTTTCGTTACTACGATTAACTCGATCTCGTTACGGTTTCTTCCCGCTTCCGTCGCCGCTATTGATATTCGTTGCTCAACTTCTTGCAAATTGGCAGATATCTCTTCCTCCCGGGTCATAGCGAAATGAGACCCGCCTGGCGAGCCTGCTCCGCTCCTCGCCTAAAGGAGAAGTACTCCGGGTTTTCCAGGGTACATATATTTAGATTGCGGACGGTTACACCTATATCTTCCAACTCGAAAGTCACCCCACGCTGTAGATCAAGGCAATGGAGTAAATCTGAAGTTCTCGCTGCTGGAAAGCGCTCGGTAATCTCCTGATACATATCCGGCGCAACCTCATAACACCTTCCGCAGATGCTGGGGCCAATCGTGGCGGTGATATCTCCCGCGCCTAAACTTCTCATCAGCGCTACGGTTTTTGCGGCGATGCCTTTGGTAAATCCCACGCGCCCGACATGTGCAACACCCACGCAATCCTTAGCGGAGAAGGTAATGGGCATGCAATCGGCAGCCAGCGCAGCTAACCCGACCCCTTTGGCCTTTGTTATAAGAGCGTCGGCCGCAAACTCTCCACCAGAACCATCGACAACCAGGACGATATCGCTGTGGCTCTGCCTCATAAAATGTAGGACAGGGAGCGCGAGAGCGCTCTGCAGCACAGCACGACTGGTCGAAATTTTGAGGTCTCCCCCGAAACGAGAGGTGAAGAGAGTTCGCGACATTTACTTCATAAAGTCGGGAACGTCTATCTCATCCTCGCTCACGAGATCTTGGAAAGTCACACGACGACGTGGAGTGGAAGGAAGCAAAATCTCGGAGGTATCTTCATTTCCGTTGAGGTCAAGTGCCACCGCAATAGGGTCATTTGCTGGAATCGGATCAGCTTGACCGCTCAGCGCTGCAGCATTAATCGTTGGCATTGGTGCACGTTTTGGTGCTCCACCATCAAAGCCAGCAGCGATCACGGTGATGCGCACTTCATCGCCAAGTGCATCATCTATAACTGTTCCAAAGATAATGTTGGCATCGGGGTGGGCGCATTTGGCAACCAACTCTGCCGCTTCGCTCAACTCAAAGAGACCTAAATCAGAGCCGCCGGCGATAGAGAGCAATACTCCCCGCGCGCCATCGATCGATGCTTCGAGGAGTGGGCTGGCGATTGCCAACTCAGCGGCACGCGTGGCACGCGCTTCTCCGCGGGCAGATCCAATTCCCATCAAAGCAGAACCGGCGCCTTGCATAACGCTCTTTACATCAGCGAAGTCGAGGTTGATAAGACCAGGAGTTGTAATTAAATCGGTGATGCCTTGTACGCCAGAAAGTAGTACTTGATCGGCGCTACGGAAAGCTTCGACAGCTGTAATGGATCGATCTGAGATTGCAAGTAGTCGATCATTAGGAATGACGATCAAGGTATCAACTTCTACGCGAAGAAGTTCGATTCCCTCTTCGGCTTGATAAGTACGATGCTTTGCTTCAAATGAAAATGGCTTAGTAACAACACCAACTGTAAGTGCGCCGAGATCCTTGGCAACTTTCGCAACAATAGGCGCTCCGCCAGTTCCTGTTCCGCCACCTTCACCTGCAGTTACAAAGACCATGTCAGCGCCGCGCAAAACTTCTTCGATCTCTTCGATGTGATCAAGAGCAGCTTGCCGTCCAACTTCAGGAGATGCACCTGCACCGAGACCGCGAGTTGATTTACGTCCGATATCTAATTTCACATCGGCATCACTCATGATGAGTTGTTGCGCGTCGGTATTGATCGCAATAAATTCGACACCCTTGAGTCCCGCTTCAATCATGCGATTGACAGCGTTCACTCCTCCGCCACCAATTCCAACAACTTTGATTACGGCCAAATAATTTTGCGGTGTCGCCACGATGTACCTCTCCTAAGACCCTAAATCTCAAGTCGAGACTTAAAGCGCTGTCTACTTCTTATGCGGTAAAAATAGGGTTTTGCGCTGATTCAAGCAATAACCGACACGATAAGCGGAGCGAGCAATCTCTAAACGCAACGTTGAGAGTAATTACATAACTATTGGAGTTAACGGATTGGAAAGGTCCACAGTACTAATTTTCTTATTCTCTGGGAGTGTCAAAAGTTGGCGCAGAACACGGACTTTTAACGCGATATCTGTGGCTGTTCCCCAGGCGATCGTCAATTGTTTATGTCCGGAGATGGTGGTGGTGAGATTTATTTGGTTCTGCACATCCACAGAGAGACTCAATAGATTTGCGGTGAGATCCGGCGGCGTCTGCGCCAGAAAGATTCCCATAGCGGTCCGTGAGTCTGACCCCACGGTGGCGAAGTTGATGGTTGGAATTCCCGTCGGAGGATTGGGAGTAATGAAGTTATAACCCTTGGCATCAAAATACTCTGTAGTTCCTTGGGTATCGACGTATTGAGCAATCGGGTGATGCTCGGTAATGGTGATTCTCACATCATGAGCCAGCCAACGCCTATTAACTCTGATCGTGTCAATCCAAGTTAACGCTGCGAGATCATGAGCAATCCGCTGCGAGCTCACGCGAGCTATAGGAAGTCCAAGGTGTAAATCTTTAGGAACGAGAAGCGGAGTCACAATCGCTTCATTTCCAGCTGCCGTTATTTCTATGGATCGGATCGCGAGCACTTTAGACCATCCAAGAAAATAGCCCGATAGCCCAATGAGCACGACCGCAAGGAAGATGCCCGGTGCGTTGCGCAAGCGCCGTTTACGCATATCTCTCTTCGAGCGCTTGAACTATTACCGGTGCCAGAGAGTTAACGTCTCCAGCTCCAAGGGTCATAATGAGATCGCCAGGCTCTGCAAAATCGAGAACTTCGTGCACTGCATTGAGCATGGAAGGCTCGTGAAAGATGGTTCCGCTCTGCGAGGCCCGAGTTATCAGCTGCGAAGTAACTCCGGGAATCGGCGCTTCGCTCGCGGGATATACCTCGAGAACGAAAGCCCGATCGGCGAGTTCAAGGGATTTGGCAAACTCTTTAAAGAATACTTGGGTGCGCGAGAAGCGATGCGGTTGAAAAACGACGATTACTCGACCGGGCGCCGCATAAGCCTTGGCGGTTTCCAGAGTAACTCTTAACTCGGTGGGGTGATGCCCGTAATCATCTATTACCTCTATGTCATGAATCTTGCCCTTATGCTCAAAACGGCGGCGCGATCCGCTAAAAGATTCCAGACCACTTAGCAGTTCCGGGACACTTGCTCCCAAGCGCTCCCCTGCTGCCAGCGCGGCCGTGGCATTGAATAGATTGTGAAGTCCAGGAATCGTTAGATGTAGTTCCGGAAGAACTTTGCCATTCTTTGTGATGCGAGCGAAGGACGATGCCGGTTCAAGTACAACTCTAGATATCGCGAACTCGCCATCGCGCGCACCATAGGTAATGATGGAGAGATCTTTTCGCTGCACTCGGGAGAGAAGTTCGACAACTCCAGGGTCATCTATGCATGCGATGACAAAACCATTGCTTTGAATCGTCGCAATAAATTCTACAAATATCGCATAGAGATCTTCGATCGATGCGAAGTGATCCACATGATCGAGCTCTAGATTAGTAATAATCGCGCCTAGCGGGTGATACGCGGTGAAGGAACCATCAGACTCGTCTGCCTCGGCGATAAATATATCCCCGCTCCCTAAATGGGCATTGATCCCAGAACTATTTATGAGACCCCCAATTGCGAAGGAGGGATCTAGCCCGGCTCGCTGCAGCGCAACCGTCAGCATTGAGGTCGTTGTTGTCTTGCCGTGGGTCCCAGCTACCGCGATGGAACGCTTGCCCTCCATCAGAATTGCCAGAGCCTGCGCCCTGGTGATGGTTTCGATTCCATGCTCTTGTGCCGCCAAGAGTTCGGGATTCGTCGGTGAAATCGCACCAGAGGTGATGAGAAGATCGACGCCTTCTACATTGGCCGCGTCATGTCCAATATGGATATCTGCCCCGAGCGCCGCCAAGGATTGGGTGATTGAACTCTCCTTCACATCACTGCCGCTAATGAGAAGTCCTTGCGACAGCATGATGCGTGCGATTCCTGACATGCCTGCTCCACCGATCCCCACAAAATGGATCCGCCTTCCGGCAAGCTGCTTCAGGTTACTCATGAGCCAATACTTTCAGAGATCGGCGCGCAATTTCTGCACTGGCATTGAGCGGGAAATCCATGCGCTTCCCGGAGGATCTCCACCTACCCGCACTTGCGATCAACTGATCAATGTGTGAGAGCAACCAGGCGGAGGTAAATTCGGAGTTATTAACCAACTCTCCTCCCCCGCTCGCCGTCACTACCTTGGCATTTTCGCTCTGCTCGCCATTGCCAATGGGAAGTGGGACGAAGAGGCTGTAGATACCCAAGACCCCAACTTCCGTAACGGTCACAGCGCCGCTTCTTGAAATGACTAGATCTGCCGCTGCATATGCGCCGGCCATATCATCGATATATCGCAGTGGGAGGTATCCGGCTTGCGCGAGCGGTAATTCATTCTTCGCTCCAACTGCATGAATAATTTGGTACCCGCGCTGCGAAATCTCGCGCTGTGATTGCGAAATGGTTTCGTTGAACTTCATCGATCCCAACGATCCGCCGAAGACCAGAATAGTTTTGCTCAGTGGATCAAAGTTCATGGTGCGCAACGCTGCTTCTCGCGCCTTACTTCGCGCTGCAGGTTCTAGCGCAGCGAGTTGCAATATCTCCTGGCGTAGCGGAATACCAACCCGCTCTGGCGAATCTTCGCCAAAGGCACGGAGCATGACTGCCCCGCAGCGCTCTGCTAATTTATTGGCCATACCCATCTTGGCATTTGCTTCGTGCGCCACTATCGGTATCCCCGCCCGCCGCGCGGCTAGATAGGCAGGCGCCGCGACGTACCCACCAAATCCAATTACCAGATCTGCTCCCACTAATAATTCTTTGGTTTGACCGAGGGTGCGCTTAAATCGTAACGGCCAACTTAAGAGATCGAGATTTAGGAGGCGCGGAAATGGCACCTTATCGATGATGTGCAAAGGGAAATTCGCTGCCGGTACTAGCAAGTTTTCAACGCCCTCACCAGTTCCTAGAAAATGCGAATCAATCTCTGGGTGGTTCTCACGGAACCAGCGCGCCACTGCGAGTGCGGGTTCGACGTGGCCTGCAGTTCCGGCTCCAGCGAAGAATATCTTGCTCACTCTTATGCCTTCTTGCGAGATTTAATCGCGGCTTTAACTCGCGGATCCTTGCGCGCGATGTTGAGGACATAGCCCACCCCTAGAAAATTAGCGATCAGCGATGATCCGCCATAGCTAATGAAGGGAAGTGTTACCCCAACGACTGGAAGAACTCCGATAACAGAGCCAACGTTGATAATTACTTGCATCATGAACCAGGCTCCAACACCTGCGCAGGCATAACGAGAAAAGAGATCCTTACTCTGCATCGCGGTCCGGAAAATTCCATAAATAAGTGCGGCATAGAGCGCAAGAACTACCAAGGTGCCAAGTAGACCCAACTCTTCTCCAATAACGGCGAAGATAAAATCGGTGTGAGCCTCTGAGAGATTGCCCCACTTTTGTCGACTCGCTCCCAAGCCAACTCCAAAGAGTCCGCCACTAGCCAGCCCCATCACGGAGTGCGCCGGCTGCCATCCCGCCATTTTATAAACTTCAGGTGCGAAAGGATTTAAGACCGCAGCGAAACGATGCAGGCGATAGGGGGCTAAAGCGACCATGCCCACGACACCCGCTACTGCAAATAGTCCGAGAAGTAGAAAGTGACGCAGTGGAAGACCGCTCACAAAGAGCATGATGGCAACTACTCCCAGGACAATAACGGTGGTGCCCAGATCGCCACCTTTGAGAATTAAGAGGATGAGCGGAAGCGTTCCCGAGAGAACAAAACCCATATGGCGCATCGCGGAGCGATTAACGACCGTCTCATCAAATTTTCGCAGTTGGCCCGCACACCACAAGATCAATCCGAGTTTGGCAAATTCAGAGGGTTGCATGGTGAAGTTGGCAAAGTGAATCCAGTTGGTATTTCCATTGACGGTCAATTTGATTCCTGGAATGAGCGGCAGGCAGAGCGCCAAGAATGAAAGTACGAACGAATATCGAGTAATGCGATCCCACACCTTGGTCTTCCAATTAGAGACCAAGAGAAGAGCGAGAATTGAAAAGGCGAAGAATAGAAGCTGCCTAAAGAAGATTGAATACGTGGAGCCCGACTGCTGCAATGAGACAACGCTTGACGCCGAGAGAACCATCACGATTCCCAAGGCTGATAGGAAAGTTAAAGAGCCCAGAATCATGTAATACGGGGCGTCGGGGCGTTGTAAGTAATTTGAATACTTTTGGCGACGGGTTCCAACTTTGACGCTCATCGCCCAACCACCTCTCGCACCATAGCTACAAACTTCTCGCCGCGATCTGCATAATCTTCAAATTGATCCATTGAGGCGCACGCCGGCGCGAGAAGGACGGTATCCCCGCTGGTGGCCAACGCCTTCGCCTGCAACACGACATCGCGCATTAGCTCTTCCGAATCTCCACTAAAGGGCATGATGAAGTACGGAATCTGTGGGGCAATCTTTGAAAGGGCAGTGGCAATGATTGGAGCATCTTGCCCGATGAGAATGGCTGCTTTAATGCGCAGAGAGCATCGTTCGATAAGTGGGCCCATCTCGGCACCCTTCGCTAATCCGCCAGCGATCCAAATGGAAGATATGTGCGAAAGCAATGCCGCTGCCGCAGCATGTGGATTCGTCGCCTTGGAATCGTTGACCCATGAAATACCATCTTTTTCCAGCACGACCTCTAGGCGATGGCGATCTAAGGTGAAGTTCTGTAGTCCGGCTCTAATCTCCTCATGTGAAATGCCGATGGCAAGAGCGAGGCCGGCGGCGGCCATCGCGTTAGAAACGTTATGCGGCACCGCAGGATGAATATCAGAAAGTTCGGCGAAATCCACCGCGCGCGATGGATCAGAGGTAAATGCGCGATCGACCAGCAAATTCTCGACCAAACCCAATTCGCCTGCCTGCGGGGTATCGAGGTTGTAGAAAATTTTCCGCCCGGACCAGGACGCAGATCTAATAACACTTTCACTATCTTGGCCGTTAATAATGGCGACCGATCCCGCCGCTAGGAGCCTTAACTTCGCTTGAGCGTACTTGTCAAAAGAACCATGCCAATCAATGTGATCGGGGGCGATATTAAGCAGCGCGACCGCCTCATAACGTGGAAGCCGACTCCATTGCAATTGAAAGGAAGATAACTCTAATGCTAAGTAATCGAAGCTTTCGCCCGAGGCCAGTACCGCGATTACAGGTTCCCCAACATTCCCACAGGCGACGCCACTCTTGGTGCTGTAATCGAAGATTGACTGCACCATCTGAATAGTTGTTGTCTTGCCATTTGTTCCTGTGAGAGCAATCCACTTCTGGTCGGGAGCAATTTCTTCCTTCACCTTCCAAGCGAAATCAATCTCGCTCAGGATCTCACAGCCAGTTACCTCCAGCGCAAGGATGATCGGATGATCAGTTCGCCAACCTGGTGAAACAACGGCTAAATCATAGGGAGAGTTAACCTCTCGTAGCGCGCCGGGAGCTCTCTCGTCATATAAATCAACGTTGATCCCCCGGGTAATAAAGAAATCTAAGAGAGCAGAACCTGTCACTCCAGCGCCGATGATTGCCACCTTTTTAGTCGACAGTTCATGCAGGAATGACATTTAGGAGGTCACCCACTGCGCATAAAAGAGGCCAAGTCCAGCAGCTACGCTCAGGCCGGCAATGATCCAGAACCTAATGACGATAGTTACTTCGGCCCACCCTAAGAGTTCGAAGTGATGCTGCAAAGGCGCCATTCTAAATACTCGTTTTCCACCTGAGGCTTTGAAATACAATGTTTGAATAATCACTGACATGGTGATGATGACGAAGAGTCCGCCGAGAGCGGCGAGCAGCATCTCAATTCGCAAGGTGATTGCCAATCCCGCGATTGCCCCACCTAACGCGAGTGATCCGACATCTCCCATAAAGATTCTTGCCGGTGAGGCATTCCACCAGAGGAAGCCGGCGCACGAGCCCGCAAAAGCTGCAGCTAGGACTGCGAGATCGAGTGGATCACGCACCATATAGCACTTTGAAGTTAGTACTTCAACGCTTCCTAATCCACAACTCTGGCGAAACTCCCAGACTCCAATAACGACAAAGGATAGAAGCGTCATGATTGAGGTACCACTGGCCAATCCATCGAGGCCATCGGTGAGATTTACGCCATTGCTTGTGCCCAATACTAAAAATACGACCCAGATAATTACAAAGACTGTTCCTAGCGCAAGCGAGGTGTCACGTACCGTCGAAAGATGAAATGAAATTGGTGTTAACTTGAAGCTATCTTTAAAGTGCAACCCGGCAAATGCAAAGCCACCCGCGATGAGCGCCTGTCCTAGAAGTTTTTCTTTCGCGCGCAATCCGAGAGAGCGCTGCTTAACGATCTTCAACCAATCATCCAAGAGGCCAACAAATCCCAATCCCAAAACTAAACCAATAACCAAGAGCGCCGATGCGCTGACTCGCACTCCATTGATCAGATGCGATCCAAAGTATCCTAAGAATGCGGCGAGAATGAGAACGACCCCACCCATTGTCGGTGTGCCGCGCTTAACGTGGTGGCTGGTAGGACCGTCATCGCGTATCTGCTGCCCATATCCACGGGCGGCCTGAAAGCGAATGAATATCGGCGTGAATGCAAAACTCAGCAGGGTGGAAACGGTACCCGCTAGCAGGATCTCTTTCATTCTTCCGCAACCTGCCAATTCGCTAAGAGTTTCTCCGAGAGTTCATCGAGATGTTCCGCCCGCGAAGCTTTTACCAAGAGAACATCTCCACGCTGCACGTGAAGCAGCATCTCCAGCGCCTCTTCCTGGGTAAGAAAGTAATGGGTCAACATCTCATCGCCAGCGCCGGGGTCGAGTTGGAGACCTTCGAGATAGAGCTCGGTACCAACAGCAACCAAATGATCCACCCCTAACTTAGAGGCGAGTCTGCCAATTCGCAGATGCTCTTCCCGTTCTGACTCGCCGAGTTCGTGCATTTTCCCGAGCACCGCCCAGGAGGATCCCCCGCGTTCTTGAGTCAACAGAACCAAGGTCTGCAGCGCTGCCTGCATGCTCTCGGGGTTGGCGTTGTACGAATCGTTAATTAGTAATAGTTCATCGACATCGTGTAATTCCATGCGCCACTTGCTCCGCGGTTCGGCCGTTGAAAGCGCCGCCGCAACAGAGTCAATCGCGATACCAACTTCCAAGGCAACGGCCGCCGCGGCAAGTGCATTTGCTACTTGGTGGGCGCCGAGAAGTCGCAGCGCCACTGGGGCGCGGCCGGAGGCACTCACGAGATCAAAATGGGCCAGACCTTCTCGGAATTCCAGATCAGCGGCACGTACATTGCTCGTGACCTTTTCACCAAAGGTGACCCTCTTGCGAGCACTGCCCTCACCCATGCGGGGTGTCAACGGATCGTATTCGCCAAGAATTGCAATGCCATCTTCCGGGAGAGAATCGATCAGTTCACCCTTGGCCTTGGCGATCGCTTCGCGACTTCCAAACTCACCTAAGTGAGCGCTGCCCACGACCAGGACAACTCCAATCTGGGGCTTTGCAATGGCGCAGAGTGCGGTGATATCTCCCATGTGTCGCGCGCCCATTTCTACAATGCAGAAGCGAGTGGCGTCGGTACACCGCAGAATAGTTATTGGAACTCCGATCTCATTGTTAAATGAGCCGACCGGAAAAGTGCTCTCCCCCTTGATGGGAAGAATGTGACCTAATAAATCCTTGGTCGTGGTCTTTCCGTGCGATCCGGTGATCCCAATAAAGGTGCACTCTTTCATCCGTTCCCGTACCGCGGTAGCTAACGTCGCCAGTGCGATAACAGAATCAGCTACCACCAATGATGGGATTCCTAAATTAATAGTAGTTATGGCAAAGCGCGCGCCATTTTCAATAGCTTCCTTCGCGTAAGAATTTCCGTCGACGCGCTCTCCTGGGAGCGCTACAAAAAATGAACCTTCTTCCACTTTGCGGGAATCAATCTCTGGGTATTCGGTGATCACCATCGTTGGATCAAGTTCTACGATTTGGGCCCCAATAATTTCGGCAATTTCTGCCACAGTTATCGCGATCATGCTAACTCCTCGATTGCGCGCGCCAATTCGATACGATCATCAAAGGGATATTTAATTCCTTTGATCTCCTGGCCACGTTCGTGGCCCTTCCCAAGAACAATAATGCAATCCCCGGCCTCTGCTTCCAGCACGGCGAGGGCGATAGCGCTGCGACGATCAGGTTCCACTAGATCATTCTCGCTGCGGACATCTCCCACCATCTCGATAAGAATCTGCAATGGGTCTTCACTTCTAGGATTATCGGAGGTAAAGATTGCTCGATCCGATCCGGCGCGGAGCGCCTCTCCCATGAGCGGGCGTTTAGTTTTATCGCGATCGCCGCCACATCCGAGAATGGCAATAACTCGTCCCTCTGTTATTGAGCGAGCCGTCGCCAATGCACGATTCACCGCATCAGGAGTGTGGGCATAATCAATCAAAGCTAAGAATTTCTGACCCACAATTACCGGCTCCAAGCGCCCCACCGGAGCGGTAAGAGTGCGCATGTAATATGAAATAGCAACCGGATCGACCCCGCTTTCTACGGCAAGGGCAATCGCTAGCAAGGCGTTATCCAAATTGTGAAGCCCAAGGAGGGGAAGGTGACCTTCGATAAGAATTCCGCCGGGTCCGCGTATTGCAACCTCGTAGCCAGTTCCAGAGAGCGCCGTCTCAAATCCTTGGTAATACCAATCAGCTTTCTTCTGCGAACGAGAGAGAGACTTGGTGGGGATTTGCGCATCACTAAATAATATTTGGCCATGAGCATCATCAATATTCACAATGGCGCAATCGGCGTATTCCGAGGTAAATAACCGCGCTTTCGCCTGGAAGTAACTCTCCATATCTCCATGAAAATCCAGGTGATCTTGCGTTAAATTTGTGAAACCGACGACCTTAAAGTGCGCGCCGGCCACTCGCCGCAGTGCCAGGGCATGGCTGCTGACCTCCATGACCAAGTTCCGCACATGCTGTTCCCGCATGGTTGCGACGATCGCCTGCAGATCTGTTCCCTCCGGAGTAGTGAATCGGGCGGCAAATTCTTCTCCGCCGATCGTGATTCCAATAGTTCCGATGAAGCCAGTCGTCCGACCATCTAAACGCCAGATCTCTTCCAACAAGGCCGCAGTAGTTGTCTTTCCATTTGTGCCGGTGATTCCAACGGCATCGACCGCATCGAAAGGATTGCGATAGAACCATGAGGCGATGGCACCCACCCAAGAGCGCGGATCATCCAGAATGAGAACGGGAACGGAATCTTTTACCAATTGCGCGCCCAATGGATCTGAAACAATCGCCACCGCTCCACGCACGATTGCATCATGTACATAATGCGCGCCATGCACTTTTCCACCGGAGAGCGCGAAGAAAAGATCTCCCACATTAACGGCCCGAGAATCCAATGTAACGCCGGTAAATTTAAGATCGCTGTCGGCGCGTTCAACACCTATGAAATCTGCCAACTCTGCCAGACTCTTTTCAAAGGAGGCGATAGGCATTAGTGAGGCGCTCATGGCTTCACCGCAACTGGGGCTGCAAGCAGGGCTGCCTGCGTGAGTGGATAAGGTATTTGGGTCGATGGAACCGGTTGAACTTGCTTACTTTGAAGTACAAAGCTCATCACCTTTTTAAATACGGGGGCTGCGATCTCTCCGCCGAAATGCAATCCTTGCGGATTTTGAATAACGACGCTGACGACATATCGAGGCGCATCAGCCGGTGCCATTCCAATGAAAGAAGCGGTATATCCGCGGTAACAGCCGCATCGCGAATCATGTCTCATCGCAGTTCCTGTTTTGCCAGCAATCTTGTAACCCGGTATTTCGGCAGCGGGCGCGGTTCCTTCACTTGAAACAACGCTCTCCAACATGGTACGGATCTTGAGAGCAGTCTCAGCGCTGACGACTTGAACTTGTTGCCCGGGTTTGGATGGCGTATACGTTCCATTTGCATCGAGGGTTCCTGCAATTACATTCGGGGTTACCCGCACCCCATTATTCGCAATGGTCGCAAAGACATCTGTAGCTTGCATGGCCGTCAACGAATATCCTTGCCCGTAGGCCATCGTCGGCGCCGAGGATTTGGACCAGGTTGATACGGGATGCAGAATTCCAACAGACTCACCATAGAGGTTTGAACCAGTACTCTGACCGATTCCAAACTTTTGGAGATACGAAAAGAAGAGATCATGTGAGAGTGTCGCCCCGATTTGAATCGCGCCAATGTTGCTCGACACTGCCAAAACTCCAGCTGTCGTTAGATGTTCGGTGACATGATTCTTGTCGTCGCGGAAGGTTCGTCCCGCTATTTTCAATATATTGGGGATCGTGTAGACCGAAGTCGGAGTGGTCGTTCCCTCTTCTAGCGCGGCGGCAACCGTTATAACCTTTCCGGTCGAGCCTGGTTCATATGCCTCTGCGACGGCGGGGTTACTCATCTGGGCCAGAGTGATCTTCGTACGATTAGCAGGGTTAAAGGTGGGTGCGCTGGCTTGAGCCAAGATGGCGCCAGTCTTTGGGTCCATCACGATGACCGTGCCAGAAAGTGCCTTAGCGCTCTTTACGGCAGCAGAGATTGCATCCTGTGCCACCCATTGAATGTCGCGTTCAATTGTCAGCCGCACATCTGTCCCTGGTTTTGCCGCGGTAATAAATTGTTGCGATCCTGGGATTATGGCGCCATCACCGTTCACATAGTCATACTCGCCATTGGTACCTGTCAGCGCAGTGTTCATGCTGGCTTCGATACCAGCCGCACCTTGATTCGCGGTATTCGTTAAGCCAATTATAGAAGAGGCAAGAACGCCAGTTGGATAAGTCCTTGTATACGCATTCTCGCTAAAGAAGCCCACCAGGCGTTTAGCAAGACCGCCAGGAGTCTTTTCAACTTGCGTGTTGTAAGTAGTAAGAGCGCTCTGCAGGTTGGACCAGACAAGTGGAACTACGCCATTTTCAATAACCTGATAGCGCTTTGTCCCGGTCAAGAGTGCCTGCAAGTCGGCCACTGGCATGCCAAGAGCGGCCGCTGTCACCTGCGCTGTAGTAGCGGGATCGGCGATCATAGTCTGATCAACAATAATGTTCTTGGCTGCTTGACTACGGGCGAGAACAATTCCATTGACATCAGTAATGGTTCCACGCGGCGCAAGCCAGACTGATCTATTGACCATCTCGTTGGTAGCGCGCTTGGCATAACCGCTCGCTTGTACCGCTTGCACATCGATGAGCCGCATCCCAAAAATAAGAAAGATGAAGAGGAGCGCTCCGACTAAATAGCGGATTCTCTTTCCGAATGCCTCACTAGAGATCACTTTGTGGACCCACCATCGATATTGAGAAAGTTAATCGAGAGTTGGGGTTGCATGCCCATCTTTGTTGCAGCGCTCGCCAAACTATCTGGCGATGAGAAGAGTGCCACCTGATTGAGCATTGCATCTCGCTGATCGTTAACCGCGGCGAGATGCATTTTCATATTTTCTAGCGTGAAGGCACCGGAGGTGAGCGCGGTATTTACGCTGAGCAGGAGAAGGAGCCCAGCGGTAAACACCCCAATCAAGAATCCGATGAAAGCGCGGTTGCTAACGGCTTGACTGTTGTCGACCGTCAAATCTGGAACCAGCTTGAGAGCCGCCAAGGTTTGATCGGCAAATTCGCGAACACGCGAACGCTGCGGCGTCGGAGCTAAATGCTCATACTGTTCAATTGCCATCATGCGGCCAACCGCTCTACGGCGCGCAAACGCATGGACTGTGCGCGTGGATTTATCACGATTTCGGCATCGGAGGCGGCCTCGCTCCCCCGCATGACCAAGGAGTACTTTGCGGCGCTATCAGGCAGATCGACGGGAAGTCCTCGTGGGGTCTTTGACTCAGTGATCGCAGTCAGAGCGCTTTTTACAATCTTGTCTTCCAGGGATTGATATGCCATTACCACTAGCCGCCCGTGCACTTCTAGGGCTTCCAGCGCAGCGGGTATGGCTCGCTCTAAAATTGCCAGCTCTTGATTTACTTCAATGCGCAGCGCTTGGAATGTTCGCTTCGCCGGATTTCCGCCGGTGCGTCGAGCCGCGGCAGGAATTGCGTTTTTCACAAGTTCGGCCAAATCTTTCGTCGTTTTCAACGATCCGGCAGTCCGCGCTTCAATAATAAAATCTGCGATGCGCGGTGCGAATTTCTCCTCACCGTACATGCGCAGAATGCGCACGAGTGCACCATGGTTATATGTTTGCAGAACTTCTAAAGCAGTTAAACCTGTGCTTTGATCCATCCGCATATCCAGCGGCGCATCATATGAATAGGCGAAGCCACGCTCACCATCATCGAGTTGCATCGATGAAACTCCGAGATCGAAGAGAATCCCTGCAACTTTTTTGATTTGGCGTTCGGCAAGAATTGCTTCGATCTGATCGTAGGTTGTATGCGATATCAAGAGTCGATCCCCAAAGGGAGAAACGTTCTCGCGAGCAATTGCTATTGCGCTCTCGTCACGATCTATGCCAATAACAATGAGGTCAGGAAACTTTTCGAGAAGCGCCCTGGTGTGTCCCCCGAGCCCGAGAGTTGCATCTATGACATAGGTCGATGCATCGTTCTTAAGCGAATATTCGATGGCAGGGGTGAGTAAATCAATGCAACGCGCAAGCGCAACAGGTATGTGCTGCTGTGTCATCTGCTTCCCCTTTCTCTTTAACTCTTAAAACTGACTGCACTGCTCTTGAAACACCGGACTCTCTGATTAGGTCACCGCCGACCGACGGATCTAGGGGGAACGGCGCCGGGGAAGTGGCGTCGTCAATATGAAGTCGGCGATGGCCTAATAAGAGAGGTCAGACCACTTGAAGCTCAGAAGAGTCCTGGTAGCACCTCCGTAGAAACATCTGCAAAGCCCTTCTCGCGATCGGCGAGGTAGGTGTTCCACGCAGCGGAGCCCCAAATTTCTAATCGGGTATTAGCACCGATAACAACGCACTCTTTTTCTAAACCGGCATAACTGCGCAGGCCACTGGGAATAGTGACGCGACCTTGCTTATCTGGAACCTCATCGTGGGCTCCGGCGAACATGACACGCATGTAATCGCGAGCGCCCTTTTCGGTGACCGGTGCTTGGCGCATCCGCTCAGTAATGGCGGTGAATTCACTCATGGGAAATACGTATAAACAGCGCTCTTGGCCCTTGGTAATGACCAGGCCTTTGGCTAGTTCATCTCGGAAGCGGGCGGGCAAGATCAGGCGACCCTTCTCATCGAGCTTTGGCTCGTGGGTCCCTAGAAACATTTTCTCCCCTTTTTAACGCGATCTCCGTTCGCAATTCCCCCGAATTGCTAACTTCCACCACTTTACTCCACTTTTCCCCTTTTTCAACCACCTTTGCCCACTTTATGGCACTCGCGCTCCACTCCTCCCCCTCGCTGAGATTTAGTGAATTGAGCGCAAAATCCAGAGCGTCTGCGCCTGTCGGGCTACTAGGCTCTCTCCCTTATGGCTAATCAAGAGATACTCATCGAGGCGAAGGCCCTGGTTAAGCGCTACGGCGACTTCACGGCGGTAAATGGCATCGATTTTCAGGTCCGCAAGGGGGAATCCTTTGGATTTCTAGGTCCCAATGGCGCTGGAAAGTCGACCACTATGCGGATCATCGCTGCCACTTTGACCCGCACCAGCGGGGAGATCTCCATCTTGGGTAAAGACCCCGCAAAGTTTGGCCCGGAAATCAAGGCCCACCTAGGCGTGGTTCCGCAGACCGACAATCTCGATCAAGCTCTCACCGTAGAAGAGAACCTATATATCTATGGCCGCTATTTTGGCTTATCCAAGAAATTCATCAGGCCGAAGATTGAAGAGCTGCTCGAATTCGCCCAATTAGTCGAGAAGCGTTCAGTGAAAGTGGAAGCTCTCAGCGGCGGAATGAAACGACGCCTGACGATTGCTCGGGCGCTGGTGAGCGAACCGGAAATTTTGATGCTCGATGAACCAACGACTGGGCTTGATCCACAAGCGCGCCATATCTTGTGGGATCGCTTATTCCGACTCAAAGAGCAGGGCGTCACTCTTTTGATTACCACTCACTACATGGATGAAGCCGAACAACTCTGTGATCGCCTGATGGTTATGGATAAAGG
>JBAXVT010000010.1:0-29397 GCA_037128715.1 Actinomycetes bacterium | reverse complement strand
GGAGCCTTCTTGGCCACTGCCTTCTTAGCAGGAGCCTTCTTGGCCACTGCCTTCTTAGCAGGAGCCTTCTTGGCCACTGCCTTCTTAGCAACAGGCTTAGCTACAACCTTTGGAAGAACCTTTACAGGTGGCTTTGGAGCAGCCTCTAGCTTACGTACGCCAGCGATGATCTCCTTGAGAGCCTTTGCAGGCAAGAAGCGAACCTTCTTGCTCGCCTTGATCTGAATGGTCTCGCCAGTGAATGGGTTGCGACCCTTACGAGCAGGACGATCAACCTTCTTAAACTTGCCGAAATCATTGATCATGACATCGTCGCCCTTTGAGATGTTGCGAACGATTGCGTCAAAAACTACATCGACAGCGCGTGCTGCCTCTTTCTTACTGTCTCCGAACTGTGGAGCCAAGTATGCAATGAACTGGGCCTTGTTCATAAATTCCCCTTAAATACGTGATTTATTAGGCATTTGCCTACATAAAAGAAATCTACGCGCCTAAAAGTAAAAGTGCCTCTATTAATTACGGTGTGTCGCAAGTGAAAAAATGCACTTTTTACGCGTAAAAAACTCTATATCAGCGGTAGAGAGTTCTCTCTATCTCTGATATAGAGGCGAATTATGAGCGTACTGGAAGGGTTTTAGGCTTGTAAGCAGGGCGTGAACTCTCATAAGCAGTCACAGAATCTATGTTTTTGAGCGTCAAACCGATGTCATCAAGGCCCTCCATGAGGCGCCAGCGGGTGTAATCATCGAGTTCGAAGGGGTAAACCTCGCTCCCCAGACGTACATTCTTCCCTTCTAAATCAACGGTTACTGAGGTGGTTGGATCTGCTTCGATTGCTGCCCAGATTTTCTCGACGTTCTCCTGCGGCAAAATCACGGTCAGTAATCCACCCTTGAGTGAGTTGCCGCGAAAGATGTCGGCGAAACGGCTGGAAATAACTGCCTTGAATCCGTAATTCTGCAAGGCCCAAACCGCGTGCTCGCGCGATGAACCAGTCCCAAAATCTGCGCCGGCAACCAAGATTGTTGCCTCCTTATATTGTGGCTGGTTCAAGACAAACTCGGGATCATTGCGCCACGCGGCAAAGAGACCATCTTCAAAACCACTCTTAGTAACGCGCTTGAGGTAAACAGCAGGAATGATCTGATCCGTATCAACATTCGAACGTCGAAGTGGAATAGCCGTTCCTGTATGTGTGACAAATTTTTCCATGATGCGCTCCTTAGAGATCTGCAGGTGATGAAAGAGTTCCGCGGATTGCGGTAGCTGCTGCGACGAGCGGGCTCACAAGGTGGGTGCGACCACCCTTGCCCTGACGACCTTCAAAGTTACGATTTGATGTTGATGCAGAACGCTCTCCGACCGCTAATTGATCGGGATTCATTCCCAGGCACATCGAGCAACCGGCATTACGCCACTCTGCTCCAAAATCGATAAAGACCTTATCAAGACCCTCCTGCTCCGCCTGCAAGCGGACCCGGGCAGAACCTGGAACGACAAGCATGCGAACTGAATCGGCGATCGATTTGCCTTTGAGAATATCTGCAGCAGCGCGGAGATCTTCAATTCGGCCGTTGGTACAAGAACCAAGGAATATGGTGTCAACCTTGATCGACTTAAGTGGAACTCCGGCTTCCAGACCCATGTAGGTGAGGGCACGCTCTGCGGCACCGCGCTCTTCAATATCAGCGATTTCTGCTGGGTTTGGAACTGAGGCGTTAAGTGGAAGGCCTTGCGCAGGATTAGTGCCCCATGTGACGAAAGGTGCGAGTTCTTCTGCTTTGAGAGAGATCTCAACATCAAATTTTGCATCCGCATCAGTGGTTAGCGTCTTCCAATAGGTAAGAGCGGCATCCCATTCTGCACCTTGCGGTGCATGTGGCTTGGTGCGGACGTATTCAAAGGTCTTCTCGTCGGGTGCAATCAATCCAGCGCGGGCACCTGCTTCGATCGACATATTACAGATAGTCATGCGGCCTTCCATGGAGAGCGCGCGAATTGCAGAACCGCGATACTCAATGACATAACCCTGTCCCCCGCCGGTACCAATCTTGGCAATGATCGCCAAAATAACATCCTTAGCAGTGACGCCTTCTGGAAGCACGCCATCGACATTGATCGCCATGGTCTTGGGGCGAACTAGAGGAAGTGTTTGAGTTGCAAGTACGTGCTCGACTTCAGATGTTCCGATGCCAAATGCTAGAGCTCCAAATGCACCATGTGTTGATGTATGTGAGTCACCGCAGACGATCGTCATTCCGGGTTGAGTGATTCCAAGTTGTGGTCCAACGACATGAACGATTCCCTGTTCGGCATCCCCTAGCGAGTGAATGCGAACTCCGAATTCCGCACAGTTCTGGCGCAAGGTATCTACCTGCAATTTAGAAACTGGATCGGCGATGGGTAGATCAATATTCTGCGTTGGTGTGTTGTGATCTTCTGTTGCAATAGTGAGGTCAGGACGACGCACTTGACGGCTGGCCAAGCGCAATCCATCAAAGGCTTGTGCGGAGGTGACTTCATGAATAAGGTGAAGGTCGATGTAAATGAGGTCAGGTTCTCCTTGTGCGCTACGCACAACATGGTCGGCCCAGATCTTCTCGGCTAGAGTTTTACTCATTTCCACTCCTTCGTTTGACTAATTTCATCCCAGATCTTGCATCTCAAAGTCTGAGATGGCATTATCAGAGTATGGACACTAAGAATAGCGGAGTCGGAGTATTAGACAAATCTGTGCGTATTTTGGCCACCCTTGAGGCGGGGCCACACTCACTCGCCGAACTGGTTGCAGCCACTGGGATCGCGCGCCCAACTGCTCACCGATTAGCGGTCGCTTTGGAATTCCATCGCCTCGTTACTCGCGATCTGATGGGACGCTTTGTACTTGGCGCACGAGCCGCCGAGTTAGCTTCCGCCGCTGGTGAGGATCGTCTCCTCTCTGTTGCCGCGCCTGCGCTATCGGCTTTGCGCGATGCCTGCGGTGAAAGTTCGCAGCTTTATCGTCGTCAAGGCGATCTGCGTATCTGCGTCGCGACGGCAGAGCGACTATCTGGATTGCGTGATTCAGTTCCTGTTGGAACGGTGTTGACCATGCAGGCAGGTTCGGCTGCACAAATTCTCTTGGCTTGGGAAGAGCCCGATAAATTGCATCGCGGATTAACTAATGCAAAATTTACCGCTGCGACTCTTTCGGCGGTACGTCGCCGGGGTTGGGCGCAATCAGTTGGAGAGCGAGAAGTTGGAGTCGCCTCGGTGAGCGCACCAGTGCGCGGGCCCAACAACAAGGTAATTGCCGCGGTAAGTATTAGCGGACCGATGGAACGTCTGGGTCGACAGCCGGGACGCGCCCATGCTGCTCAAGTCATGGCTACCGCTGCGCGATTGAGCGAGTACTTGATTCAAGCGAAATAGAGGGGCAAATAGCACTAAACAGATAACTTAGCCTCGTGATTCTCAGCAAACTCTGACCACACACGCTCAGTTTTGACTCTTCTCCTCCTTCTCCCCTGCAAGATACCGTGCGGTAACCTAACCCAATGAGTTTCATAGGTCGGCAGCTGCGCCCGATCGCTTGGGCTCTCGCCTTCTCCTCTTTAATCGCCCTCCTGGTTGCCACCGCCCCTGTCTCGAGTGCAGCCCAGTCCATTGCAGCAGTCCAAGCCCGGGTTGTAAGTCTGCAGATTCAAGCCTCTGCTATCGCCGAAGCGGCCCAGCAATCGCAGGTTAATCTCATCGCCCTGACGCGCTCCCTCAACTCAATTCAGGCGCAAGATGGAGTTCAAACTTCGATCCTCACGGCGTTGAAGAAGTCGATAGGAGCCCTAGCGGCGGAGCAGTATAAGAATGGAGCACTCGGCCAGGGGATGGCGCTGATGTTCTCTTCCGACCCCACTCGCTACTTAAATAGTGCGCAATCCCTCAGCGTTGTCGAAACCCAAAATGCCATCAGGATGCGCAAATTTGCTGCTGCCGACATTGCCCTAAAGAGCACGGCCCTGACCCTGAATCAAAAGGTTGCTTTGGTCGCCGCCGCGAAGGCGAAGTACCAAGCCCAGGCCATCGCGGCCCAAGCAAAACTTGCTCAAGCTAAGAAATTGCTTGCGGGTCTGACCAAAACTGAACGGGCTCGACTAGCCGCGTTGCAAGCATCGCAAGATAGCGCGTACCAAAAGAATTCGCTCCTTCTCGCCAAGGGCAAAATCGCCGCTACGGGGGCTGCAGCAATCGCCCTGAGATACGCGCTAAACCAATTAGGAAAGCGATATGTCTTTGGAGCCGCCGGGTTAACCTATTGGGATTGCTCTGGGCTCACGATGCGATCGCTACAAAAAGCTGGCATCTCAGTTCCTCACTCCGCAGCGGCACAAACCGCTTATGGAAAGCGCATCCCGCTCAATCAGATTCGCCCCGGGGATCTCGTCTTCTTTGGTCAGCCAATCTCACATGTAGGTATCTACTTTGGCGGTGGCAAAATGGTAGATGCACCACACTCTGGCGCTCGTGTCCGCATCGAAACCTTTGGCTCTTGGTTTGGCCGCGAGAAGTTCGTCGCAGCGCGTCGTTTCTAAATTACGATTATTTGAGAGCGCAATTAGTGCGGCAACTTCCACCTAAACACGGCAATATCCGAGAAACGTGTAGTTGGTAGTGTAGAGATTCGGGATGAATTTCGAGCAAGAGTGCATCTTCATAGCGCGCTTTGAAGTTGAGATCAAGGAAGAGAATTAACTCGAATATCCAAGCGACAGTAGAGTTTGCAAACCCAGCCATTCCAAATCCAATGAGGATAACGCCAAGATACATCGGATGGCGCACACGCCGATAAATTCCTGTTTCAATTAAGGGTGAATTCTCCTTCGGAATTGGCGAGATTCGAAGTGATGGCTGAAGCGAAATCCCCGCACTGGCAATAATTACCAGCCCAATAAGTACAGCGCCAATCTCCATACCTAGATAGGTATGGCTCGGAGCATGCAAATTCCAAAGAGCCAATATTCCAATTAAGGCAAGCATCAAGAATTGAATCGCCACCAACGTTCTTGCAATCAGAACTCTCTTTTGCGGCGAAACTCTCTCAATATTCACTTCAGCCGCTCCGATTCAGTCTGCACTTGTTTGGCTCTGCTCCTTGGCAATCTCGGCTCTGATCGAATCCATATCGGCGTTCTTTATATTTTGAATCAACTCTTCAAAACTCGCTGCTGGGAGTGCGCCCGGTTGGCGGAAAAGCAAGATTCCATCTCTAAATGCCATCAGAGTTGGAATCGAGGTGATATTGGCTGCCGCTGCAATTTCCGACTCAGCATCGGTATCGACCTTTGCGAATGTGATTTCCGGGTAGGTCTCGGATGCCTTTTCGAAAACCGGCGCAAATGACCTACATGGACCACACCAGGCAGCCCAGAAGTCGACGAAGGTGATTCCACCTTTGAGTATTAAAGCTTCGAATTCCGAGCTAGTGACGTTTACGGTTGCCATGACGATTACTGACCTGGGACCCAGGCAGAAAGATCGGCATCACAATGACAACGTTGCTCATTTGGGAAGGGGGCGAGTGCCTCTTCAATGTGCTGACCGCATCCAGACCAGGTGGCCTTGCCGCAACGGTTACAACGAACTGCGCTACACATACTTTCTCCTTCTACTTCTTGCTAAATAGTCGAGAGAAGAGACCAGGCTCTTTTGGATCGTTCTGGTGGCCCTGACAACGCTGTGATTTAGGGATTCCACGCATAACTTGCTCGACATGCTGACCGCAGCCGGACCAAGATGCTTTACCGCATTTACGGCAGGTTGTTTTGCTACACATTATCTATTTACCTTTTCTTTTAGTTGATTGTTTGCTGGAGAATTGCTCCACGTCATATAACCGCCATCTAGATTGATGGCTTGATAGCCCATCTCTCTTAATAGTCTCGTAGCGGCGTGGCCCCGCTGACCGACCTGGCATGTAACCAAAATCTTTCCAGAAGGAAGTTCTTCCTTGCGTTCGCGAATCTCATCGATTGGTATGTTGAGCGCGCCCGGCAATGATCCACGATCAACTTCCCCAGCGCTGCGCACATCGAGAATCGTGTAACCCTCGGCTACCTTGGACTCGACTTCATTCCATTGCGCAGTTGGGGTTAACCCAGAGAGAACATTTTCGGCGATATAGCCCAACATATTGACTGGATCCTTGGCGGAACCAAATGGTGGCGCGTAGGCCAGTTCTAAATCAGCGAGTTCTGGCGCAGTGATTCCTCCGCGCATGGCGGTGGCGATTACATCAATGCGTTTGTCCACGCCATCACGGCCGACACCTTGAACTCCGAGGATCTCATAAGTTTCTGGATCGACGAGGAGCTTGAGTGACATGCCTTGCGCGCCAGGGTAGTAACCCGCGTGCGAAGCAGGGTGGTTGTGTATCGCAACATATGGACGCCCCGCCGCAATAAGACGCTTCTCGTTCCAACCAGAGGTAGCCACCGTTAGTTCAAAGACTTTAACGATCGCGGTTCCTTGCGTAGTTACTCCGCGAATTACCTTCCCGGCGATATGGTCAGCGACTATACGGCCGTGACGATTGGCAATATTTGCTAACGGAACCAGTGTTGCTGATCCATCAAGTGCATCCTTCTTTTCAGCGGCATCCCCGATGGCGTAAATGTCGTCATCGCTGGTCAAGTTAAATTCATTCACGGCTATCCCGCCGCGCTCTCCAATGACAAGCCCGGCGCTCTTTGCCAAAGCGGTCTCGGGACGAACACCAATTGCCATAATTACCATATCGGCAGGGACAACCGTGCCACTAGCAAGCGTTACCGTCTTTTCATCGATCGAAGCAAGGGCATCACTCAAATAGAGATCAATCTCGTTCTTGCGAAGTTCGGCAGCAACGAAAGTTGCCATCTCGGGATCGAGCGGTGCTAGAACTTGATCTAGCGCCTCAACAACAGAGGTTTTAAGGCCCCGGTGGCGCAAATTTTCTGCAAGCTCAATTCCAATAAATCCGCCACCAATAATTGCAACGCTCTTTGGGTGGTGCGATACGGCAGCATCCATCGCCATCACATCTTCAATATTCCGAAGAGATAGCGAGCGTTCGATACCAGGGATATTCGGTCGAATAGGAGCAGCACCCGGGCTTAAGAGGAGTTTGTCGTATGCAAGTTCGTGCATAGCTCCTAGATGTGAATATGAAATCGTTTTGGTTTGGCGATTAATCGAAGTGACTTCAGCACTAACTCGCACATCGAGTCGAAAACGCTTGTACAGGCTATCCGGAGTTTGAAGAAGCAGCGCCTCTTCATTTTGAATGACACCGCCAACGAAGTATGGCAAGCCACAGTTCGCGTAGGAGACGAACCCGCTCTTTTCCAGAATTACGATCTCCGAGGTTGCATCTAAGCGACGCAATCTAGCCGCGGCTGACATCCCCCCAGCAACGCCACCAATCACTACATATCTTTTCATTAGTTATTCACCACAGGATTCCCGGCACTCTGCCAATTATTGATTCCACCATCCAGATTGAATATGGATTTAAATCCATCTTTTGCCATGATGGCAGTGGCTTGTCCAGAGCGATTGCCACTGCGGCAGTAGACCGCATAAGTCTTGGTCATATCCAATTTTTGAATATCGCTGGCGAATGTCCCAGATTCGAAATCGATATTGGTCGCACCAGCAATATGGCCAGTGGCGAATTCAAATGGAGTACGCACATCCAAAAGAACTATCGATTTATCGGTGATCTTTTTGGCAAAGTCTGGAACGTTCATAGTGGTCACGGATGCCCCTGCCGTACCGCATGCGGTAAGAACGAAGAGCGAGGAGACGAGTACGGCTATTAGTTTTTTCATGTTTACGCCAGACTTAAGAATAGTTTTTGGAGTTTCTCGGATACTGCTTTCTGATCGCTGCGCCCTTCAAGAATGCACTCTTCTAGGCTGGCAGATATCAAGGTGAATGCCGCAGTATGGACCGCTTTGCTCACCGCTGACATTTGAGTAACAATTTCATCGCAGTTGCGACCTTCTTCTAGCATGCGAACGATTCCGCCTAATTGCCCTTGCGCGCGCTTGATACGCACCATGATTGCTGCAACGGTCTCTTCGTCCTGCAATATATGGGTTGGCGTCTTTGGAATTGCCATCTACTTGACCTTCCGTTCCATGGGGTGGTGACCTTTACGAATCATCTTGATCATCTTCAGATTGATAGCGCAAAATCTCAGGAATTGTATGGGTAGGTTCTTTCTTTGCTTCAACGTCTTCTCTGTTGGGAGCGGAGCTCGTGCAATGCTCTCATTTGGATTTTCCATAGCCATTCCCCTTACTCCGGAATCAAAAACCAGCCGAAGCGGGCCTTTGCCTTATAGATAAACATGTAATGGAGCGCCAACTTGATCCAATGACCCGCTAGGCCGATCTCACCAAAGGTGTCATCGACGCTGCGACCGGTATTGGGATATGTCGCGTAATCGGGCACAACTGGATACATGGTCATTGATGCAGCCGAGCCAACCCGTAACCCCGAACCAGCGGAGGCAACGCACGCAGCACCCATATCGGCCATCGAGGCAGTACCTACCGTGGCTGTTGGACCGTTCTTGATTAATTCATTAATGCTTATAACTGCCAACTTGCCCATGATCCCCGATGGCATACCGGTACGTGGGGGCGAGGGAGCTATCAGTGTTCCATTGGGAGATTTCCGCGGCTTTGAGATCTGATGAGGTGGAGCAAAGGCGATGCCCACCGCGAAGATGTTGGGATAAAGCGGATTGCGATATGTCTTTGGCCAATCAGAGGCCAACCATTCGTCATAGGGCTTTCCAGAGTAATCCGCATCGACCTTCATAAACCCGGATGGAGCAAAGAGTTTATCTGAAATCTCGTTGCCAACCTTATCGAAGGCCTTGAGATCTACTCCCCTAAATGGTGGAAGTAACATTGCAAAATCAAAATTCAAAATTCCTTTAGTGCCATCTACGAGTTCGTAATGAACTTCCCCAGGCTCAATCTTTTCGACGTGGGCGCCTAAGATCGCAATAATTCCGCGTTCGCGAAAGAGCGACTCGGTCCACAACTTACTTGTGGTTTGGAATCCCGCTTGTGAGAATACGAGACCACCTACCCCAAAATCTCCAAGTTCATACTCATTAGTTATATATGTAATATCGGCTAAATCGCGAACGCCAGCGGACCGGAGTTCATGCTCAACGTTGAAGGTGTATTCAAAAGCCGCGCCTTCACAGGTGCAGGTACCGTGACCTACTCCAATGGCAATTGCCTGACGCTTGCCAGTTTTCATCACCGCGATAACTTCCTGCAATGATTTGGCGGCTTCTGTCGCATGGCCAAAGGTGCAGACTGAAACGGTATGACCATCAGGTCCAAGGCCAGGTGTCGCGGCAAAGTTCAACTTTGGACCGGTGGCATTTACTAAGTAGTCGTAACCAATATTTGCGACTTCTCCGCTTCGAGCAGAATCGGTATAAGTAACCTTCACATATCCAGAGCTGGTGCTTGCGTCGCCCTCGGGGTGAATCTCTTGCGCTAAGGCTTGGTGAAAGGTAATCCCCTTCTTCTTATAGACGGGTGCTAGCGGGAAGGTCACACTCTCGGCTGACATACGACCGACGCCCACCCAAATATTTGATGGGATCCAGTTGTATTTTGAGTTAGGCGAGATAACGATGATCTCGTTTCCCTTACCCAGCATGCGTTTGGCGTGCAACGCGGCGGTATGGCCCGCTACACCTGCTCCAAGAATCACGACTCTTGCCATTTCCGGCTTCTTCCTCTGAGTCAGATCATCCGACCTCATGATGCGGACTATACCCCCAGGGGTATAGGAGTGCAAGGCGACAGCGATTTAACGGAGCTTTGGCTTCCCATAAAGCGCATGAATTAGCCCTCTGATGTAGCCCGGGGCAAAGAGCCTCCCCAAGGTCTCATAGGCGGGACGCTCGTTGGTCTCGCCATACATGGTCGGCACATGATCCGGACGCATGGGTCCATCAAAGCCCACCTCTTTATATGCAGCGATGCAGGCCGGCAGATCGTTCTGTCCAGCATCGTGGAAAGCCTCTTCGAAATCGGTGGCATCCCCCACGATGTCGCGGAAATGCACGAAGGCAATGGCATCGCGCGCACCGAATTCACGAATCACGCTCGGTAGATCATCAGTCATCAGCGCAAAGTTACCCTGACACAGCGTAATGCCGTTGGAACGCGAAGGATAAAGATCGAGCAATCGGCGATAGTTCTCGATCGAATTCATAACTCGCGGCATTCCGCGCATCTCTCGCAGCGGTGGATCATCGGGGTGCATTCCTAAACGCACATTAGCTGCTTCGGCCTCGGGAATTACGGCATCTAAAAAGTATTTCAGGGCATCCCACAATTGTTCTTGGGAGTACTGACCAGGTTCGGCGATGCGCGACATCTCTTCGGTATCAGAAAGTTTGAAACCAGTTACCAGAGCTCCACCTCGCGAAACAATATCGGTACGCGTTCTGGCCCAGCTCGATACCGCCATCCAGTTATAACAGAGCGTTGTGATCCCCAGCGCGCCCATTGCGCGAATCTGCTCGATAACGTGTGCAATCTGTTCATCACGACCGGCTAGCCCCAAGCGAATGAGATCCATCGGAGCAGTGTCTTCAATACCGATCATCTCGATCCCGTGTGAAGCGAAGATTGCTTTATCGCGGCTGATTCCCTCTAGCGACCAGGGAACGATTCCATCAGTGAAGCCTGCAGTTAATTTTCCATCTCCGACTGAAGCGAACATGCGCTGCTCTTGTTCGGCTCCTTGCAACAGGGAAACCGTATTTGCTACTCCGCACTGTTTAACGAGTTCCCACAACGGCGCCGGGCGAGCCGACAATTGTTCGCTGAGATGAATCACTACTTATCTCCCTTGGGAGCAGCGGCTGCCAACCTGGCGAGCAATCCCCCATCGACACGAATGTCATCGCCGGTCATAAAACTGGCACGCGGACTGGTCACAAAGGAGATCACCGAACCTAACTCTTGAATTGTTCCGGTGCGCTCGAGCGCATGCGCAGATCCCCAGTCGTCAACCAACGCTTGCATTCCCGCTGGCGATCCATCGCTTAATAAGCGGGCAGTGTTGCGAAGCATCGGCGTATCAATAGTTCCAGGACTAATGGAATTAACGCGAACACCGCGAGGTCCTTCATCAACAGCGATTGCTCGTGCGAGCGAGAGCAGCGCGCCTTTGCTTGATGTGTAAGCAGCCACATTGGCCTGTGTAGCACTTGCCTGAACCGAGGCAATGATAGCTATCGCTCCTGCTGGGCTCTTGCGAATTTCTGGAAGCGCCGCCTTGCAGGCTAGGAAAACACCTTTCACATTTACGTTGAAGACTTCATCCCAGACTTCGACCGGCGTATCAACTGCGGTTCCATAGCGTTGAATTCCGGCAGAAGTAACCAGTACGTCGAGTTGTCCATATTCGGCGAGTGCTAATGCAACCGCCGCGACTGCTGTTTCGGGATCATCAATAGGCCCCGATGCAGCAATGGCCTTGCCACCAGCAATTCGAATCTCTTGCACAACCAGGTTGGCTTCATCGAGCGTGAGTCCATGGACCACCACAGATGCGCCTTGCCGAGCGAGCTCATTAGCCGCTCCCCTACCGATTCCACTGGAACCGCCGGTCACAAGCGCGACACGACCTTCTTGTTCGCCGGAGAATCTAATTTCCGAAGACATATGCAGCCTTTCCTTTGACATCTGTTTCTACAATAAAAGTCATACCCGCTGATTTGTGCTCATCATGCCAACCATCGTCTCCTATCGCCGTTGTAACCACAAGGGTTTTGAGGTCTGGCCCAGCAAAGGCGCAACTCGAGACGAAGCGAACGGGAAATTCCAGAGTCTCGATAAGTTGGAAGTCGGGTGAGTAGCGCCGAATACAACTTCCGTTCCAGAATGCGATCCAGAGGCATCCTTCGCCGTCGACCGTCATTCCATCCGGGTATTGCTCTGCCCCGGGATCAAAGGTGATTGCTAAACGCTGATTAGAAATTTCTCCGTCATCGTAATCGAAGGCATAAAGAGCTTGGGCCACGGTATCTATCAAATAAAACGTCTTGGCATCGGGACTCCAATCCATCCCATTGCTCAACTTCATACCCGAAAGAACTCGTGTGATCTCGCATCCATCAGCGCTTATCCGATGCAGCCCTACGCGATCGGTCTCAGCCGTTGCTTTGGTTCCCATCCAAATCTCTCCACCAGGTCCGACCTTCGCATCGTTCCAACGCATCGGAACGGGATCTGGCGAACCATCAGCTTCGGGGCGGCCAGGAAGTTTCGTAATTGCTCCCGACGGGTCTAAAGCATCTGGCCCATGCGCAGTTCCAAGTATCAAACCGCCGTCATTACGCGGCAATACAAAACTAATATTCTCTGCAGTTGGGATCTCCCCTGATTGATCTGAAAGTAGATCACGCCAGAGCACCTTGTCGTTGAGAATGTCGACCCAGTACATCTTTGAATGCGCAGCTCCGGTAGCAACGGGACCTTCACCCACGTGACATTTACGGGAGTCCCAAACAATTGGTTTCATCGCACTATCCGCGGGTCAACGTGAATCTTCGGACCGGATTTAGCATCCTTGCCTCTATTACCTTCCAGGCGATCCGCAATTTGGTGAAATCCAATCACCTCACTTATCAGTGGCTCGGGATCAACTGCGCCGGAGGCAAAGTAGTCAATCGCACCTTGCAAGCCGGGCGAAGCCGAGAGAATTCCAACTATGGTGACATCTTGCAGAACTGGGATCCGGGTATCAATCAGGCTCGGTGTTTCGGATAGTCCAATGAGTACCACTGTTCCACCGGGAAGCACCTTTTGCAGCGCAAGTTGTGGCATGAAATCGCTGCTCGAGGCATCAATGACCGCGTCATACTCCCGCAAAAGATTGCCCTTTATACCTGCAATAGTATGAACATGTAGCACGCCTAATTCACGGGCCAGCTGTAGCGAAGTTTCTCGATTCCCTGCAATATGAACCTCGAGATTCTTTGCCAGAGCAAACTGCGCTGCAAGCAGCCCAATGGTTCCGGAACCTAAGATCAGAAGTTTCTGATTTTCGGTTAGTCCGGTGGCTTCTACACTGCGCAGCGAATTGCCGGCCGGCTCGATCATGGCAGCGGCTGCAACTGAGATTGAATCTGGAATCTCAAATGCATAACGCTCTGGAATCAACATCTGTTCCGCGAGAGCGCCGCCCCAGCCATCGGTAATTCCCAATTCAATGCGATCATCACATAGGTATGTCTTCCCAGAGGCGCAGCGGGCGCAGATCCCACATCCCAACATGGTGTCTCCTGTTACTCGCTTGCCGATCCAGATATGTGACACCCCTGCGCCGATAGCGGTAACGGTTCCAACCCATTCGTGGCCAAGTTGCACTGGGAAGGTAGTTCTCCCGGAACGGTAGTACGCCATCTCGCCCGTATAGAGCTCTATATCGGTGCCGCAGATCCCAACTCGTTCAACATTTACAAGGAGTTGGCCAGGTCCAGCGATCAGGTCAGGGAGATCCTGTATTTCAACCACGTGGGGTGCAATAACGCGTAGGGCTCTCATAACTTCCTAATCTGGATCGAAGACCCCATGTTATAGTCTCCTAAATACTAATATGTAACTCCGCCGAGTGGAATAGTTAGTGAGTTGTGATGAGCGAGTTGAGAAGCGCCGGATGGTATGGCGGCAACGATCGTAACTCTTTCATTCATCGCGCATGGATGCGCCGTGGTCTTCCTGAAGATGCCTTTGATGGCACAAGGCCCCACATCGCGATTGCAAATACCGCTTCAGATTTAACTCCATGCAATGCGCATCTCAACGAGGTCTCAGAACATGTCAAAAAAGGAATTTGGGAGGCCGGTGGTATTCCACATAACCTGCCTGTTGTATCTCTAGGCGAAACTCAAGTGAAACCCACCGCGATGCTCTGGCGCAATATGGCGGCGATGGCGATCGAAGAGATGTTGCGCGCCAACCCTATTGATGGAGTCGTACTACTCGGTGGCTGCGATAAGACCATTCCCGCGCTTCTCATGGCAGCGGCTTCCGTAAATATTCCAGCAATAGTTGTCCCAGGTGGACCCATGATTACCGGCACCTTCCGCGGAGAACCTCTGGGTTGCGGTACCGATGTCTGGCGCTTGAGCGAAGAGGTACGCAGCGGAAAGCTTTCTAATAAGCAGTTCATAGAGTCCGAGGCATCGATGATCCGCAGCAAGGGTCACTGCAACACGATGGGTACTGCATCCACCATGGCAGTTGTCGCGGAAACTTTGGGAATGACAATTCCAGGTTTTGCCGGAACCCCTGCGCCTGATGCCCGCTTGCTATCTCTATCTCATGAGACTGGTCGTCAGATCGTTGAAATGATCCATGCGGATCGCAGACCATCGCAGATCATGGTTAAAGAATCATTTATCAATGCCATCATCGCAGTAGCGGCAGTTGGTGGTTCGAGTAATTCTGTCGTGCATTTACTCGCAATCGCGGGTCGACTCGGCGTTGATCTCACCCTCGAGGATTTCGATCGCGCGGGTCGCGATATCCCCCTTCTCGCAAATCTCGCTCCCTCTGGAAAATTTCTCATGGATGATCTCTACCGCGCTGGTGGACTCTTGGCGCTACTGGGTCAAATCTCTGAGAAGTTTTCGTCGGTTGCAATCACCGTGACAGGAAAACCCTTCGCAGATTACTTAACTGGCCACGATGTCTTTGACGATGCGGTTATCAAGAACCCTGCTGCTCCCCTGATGGAACACGCCGGCATCGCCGTTCTCAAAGGAAACCTCGCCCCCAATGGCGCAATCATTAAGCCCAGCGCTGCTACGCCAGGACTTCTCACTCATCGTGGTCCTGCGCTGGTCTTTGACAGTGTGGAGGACCTCAACGCGCGTATCGATGATCCAAACCTGGATGTCACGCCCCAAACAGTCCTGATCTTGCGCGGATGTGGCCCACGTGGTTATCCCGGTATGCCAGAGGTTGGAAATATGCCGCTGCCCAAGAAGATTTTGGAACAAGGCGTTCGAGACATGGTGCGGATCAGTGATGGACGTATGAGCGGAACCGCTTACGGCACCATCGTTTTACACGTCTCCCCTGAAGCGGCTGCCGGTGGCCCGCTCGCACTCGTAAAAACTGGTGACATCATTATTCTCGATGTACCCAAACGAACTTTGAATATCGATATCAGCGCTGCCGAGTTGGCTTCCCGGATTCCTAGCGTTGCCAGCGTTGCGGCGTACGCATCCCCAGAACGCGGTTGGGCAAAACTATATGTCGAGCACGTCCAAGGCGCAGATACCGGAGCGGATCTCGATTTCCTCATTGGTTCTAGTGGAGACAAAGTAAGTCGTGAATCCCACTAATCAGGAGAGCGCTCTGATTTCGACGTTGGCGATCGATCGCTATCGCACCTCCTCGGATGCCTCGCACTTTCATTTGATTCCCACAGGAGTCGCCACCGCTACGAGCGCAGATGAGATTGCTTCGCTCTTTAAATATGCGACCGATAACAAGACCAGCGTGACCTTTAGAAGTGGCGGTACCAGCCTCTCCGGCCAAGCGGTAAGCGATGCAATTCTGATTGACACGAGGCGTCATTTCCGCGCCATTGAAGTATTAAACGATGGCCTCCAAGTACGAGTCCAACCGGGCGCAACCGTAAGGGCAGTCAACGCTCGGCTCGCGCGTTTTGGGCGAAAGTTAGGTCCTGATCCTGCCAGTGAAATCGCCTGCACCATCGGTGGAGTGATCGCAAATAACTCAAGCGGGATGGCTTGCGGGATTACCGACAACACCTACCGAACTTTGCAGAGCGCCACCGTAGTGCTTTACAACGGAGCCATCATCAACACCGCAGATGGCGATTGCGACTCTCAATTCCAGAGGAACGTTCCGGGTATCTACCACTCTTTAAAGGAAATTAAGGCAGAGATCGACGCTCGGCCCGATCTCGTGGAGAGAATTCGCGCCCAGTATCAGATCAAGAACACGATGGGGTATGGCCTTAACTCCTTCATCGATTTTGATTCCATTCTGGAAATCTTCTTACACCTATTAATTGGTAGCGAAGGCACGCTCGGATTCATCGCCGAAGCACTCTTCAACACCGTTCCGCTGATGAGTAAAGCCGCCACCACTCTCCTTATCTTTGAAAACCTTAACGCTGCAACTGCTGCTCTGCCCTCCTTGCAAGCCACTCATCCAGCGACAATCGAGTTAATGGATTCGGCCTCTCTCCGGGCCGGCAAAGTTGATTTGGGTGAGTTGGAGCTGCGCGATCACGCGGCCCTTCTCGTTGAATACCAGGCAGCTACCGATGAAGAATTATTGACTATTATGGCAAGTGCAGCACAAGTTCATTATGTGCTCGGCACGGTAAATGAAACCCATCTCACCACCGATGAATACACCCGCAAAGAGCTCTGGAATATCCGCAAGGACCTCTATGCGACCGTCGCGGGAGCTCGTAAATCCGGAACCACTGCGCTCTTAGAAGATATCGCGGTACCTGTGGCTCACTTGGCAGCAACGTGTATTGGACTGCAAGAGCTATTCTTAAAACACCGCTACGACGACGCCGTGATCTTTGGCCACGCCAAGGATGGCAACATTCACTTCCTCATCAACGAGGAATTCAAGGATGCATTAAAGGCCGAGCGCTACCGGCTCTTCACGGAAGATATGGTCGACCTCGTCCTGTCTCACGGTGGATCACTGAAAGCTGAGCACGGTACCGGGCGAATGATGGCGCCATTTGTGGAGCGTCAATATGGCTCAGATCTCTACGCAATCATGGTCCGAATCAAAGACGCCTTCGATCCATCAGGCGTCATTAACCCTGGAGTATTGATCTCGACCGACGCTCTCGCGCACATGCACCATATTAAATTCAATCCAAAAATTGCAGAAATCGCTGACAATTGTGTTGAATGCGGTTACTGCGAACCGATCTGCCCGAGCAAAGATTTGACCACCACCCCGCGGCAACGAATCGTGTTGCAGCGTGCTCTTGCAAGCGCCAAGAAAGATGACAAGGATCTCTTCGCGCAGTTACTTACGAGTTCTGAATATCATGTCGAAGATACCTGCGCCGTTGATGGACTCTGCGAGAGCGTCTGTCCAGTTGGAATCAATACCGGATCTCTGGTGACCACGCTGCGAACTAAGCGTAACGATGGCATGATCTCGGCCCTCTGGGAGCAAGCAGCACAGCATTGGGGAAACACCCTGCGTGGAATTGGCACTGCGTTAACAGTCACTAGCTATATTCCGAGCACCGTCATCGAGCCGATCAATAAGGGTCTACGCGATATCTTTGGGAATCGGCGAATTCCACTTCGGTCAGAGGATCTGCCGAGCGGAGGCAAACCTCGGGCTGCGCAGGCTGAGGCCAACGCAGATTTCGTATTCTTCTCATCTTGCCTTGAGTCAATGTTCGAAGCCGATACCGCGACCTCTTTTAAGTCGCTCGCGCGCAAGGCTGGGTTGAAGTTTGTGGTCCCCCAAGAGATCGCCAGCCTCTGTTGTGGAACTCCATGGAAATCAAAAGGTCTCACCGATGGATACGAAGTAATAGTAGATTCCACTTACGCCGCGCTATTCGCTGCAAGCGATAGCGGTCGACTTCCTATCGTCTGCGAGAACTCCTCGTGCACAGAAGGTCTCGTCAAGGCCATGCAATCTAAAGCAAACTCGCCGCTAAAGATGATTGACTCCGTGGACTTCGCCGCCGAATATCTGCTTCCGGAACTTCAGGTATCAAGGAAACTACGCTCCGTCGCTCTTCACCCCACGTGTTCCAGCACTCTTCTAGGTGCAAATGAGAATCTCGAAGCGCTGGCGCATGCAATATCCGCACATGTGACAATTCCTTTGGAGTGGGGCTGCTGCGCCTTCGCTGGAGATCGCGGGATGCTCCATCCCGAACTAACGGCCAGCGCCACAAAGAGTGAGGCGACCTCCCTTAAAGGCCAGGACTTTGACGCGTACCTCTCCACAAACCTCACCTGTGAAATTGGAATGTCGCGCGCAACGGGTCACACATATAAACACATACTCGTTCAACTCGACCAGCTCACACAATCTAGGAGTTAGCCTCCGGGTACCTTGATAGCGAACTACCTGATAAATTACGAAGTATTGCGGATGTAGTGAAGTGGTATCACGTCAGCTTCCCAAGCTGACAGTGCGGGTTCGATTCCCGTCATCCGCTCAAAGCGTCATTGTCACCTTGGAAAGTCCTTCTGGAGAATCGGGATTGAAACCGAATTTTTTGGCGAATTCCAAAGCAAATCCTTGAAGAGAGATCGCATCTACAATCGAAGAAGCGATTTCATCACTGCAACGCGAGCCACCAATACGAATATCTGTTCCGACAGAGGTGCCGCCTTCGCCAATCCAGGTGATGTGATCAACTCGATTTCTGATCTTTACTAAAGCTTCAGAAATTGAATGTCCAGGGATGCGATGGGGCGCCACTATGAAGAGCTGGGTGGATTCCCGCAGGGCCGAAATTGGACCGTGCAGGTAATCAGCGGTGGAGAGACCTTGGACAGAGAGTTTCGATGTCTCCTGTACTTTAAGCGCTGCTTCTCGCGCATTTGCATAGGAGAAGCCACGACCCAGAAAAACCATCTCGCTATCTCGAGAACTAGCTGCTATAGCCGCCGAATTAATCTGCGTATTTGCGACCAAAGCTTCGGCTTGGTCGACGATCTCATGTCCTATGACCGGCGTACCAGTCCAACTCGAGACGAGAAGATATGAAACCAACAATTGCGCTGAATAACTCTTCGTCGCTGCGACTGCAAGCTCGGGACCAGCCAGAAGTGATAGATGATGATGTGCTAATTGCGCCAGAGGCGACGATTCATCGTTGGTCATCGCGATGACCTGAGCTCCAGAGCGCTTTGCCGCTTCGGCAAATGTGACCAAGTCCGGCGACTGTCCACTCTGGCTAATAGCGATTACCAGAGTGCCTTCGTAGTGCAATTCTGATTTGTAAATCGTTACCGCAGATGGAGATGTTAAACCGCAGGGCATGCCCAACTTCACTTCAATCAAATATTTAAGGAAATGCGCTGCGTTATCTGATGTCCCTCTTGCAAGTATCAGAATAGATCTAATCTTCTTCTCGGTGAGTAAGTTCTTGATGCTATCAAATTGCTCCATAGCTGCGAGAATATTGCGAAA
This sequence comes from Actinomycetes bacterium, assembly GCA_037128715.1. Classification (GTDB taxonomy): domain Bacteria; phylum Actinomycetota; class Actinomycetes; order Nanopelagicales; family Nanopelagicaceae; genus PALSA-747. Next base: position 10,147 of record JBAXVT010000010.1, on the reverse strand, counting down.
GACATCTGGAGTAGAAGCAATCTCCATCTCCATTATTGATCCAAAAGAATCCATCAAAAGCTCCCGACGTGTAGTAGTTTTAGCCACCTGCTAAATAATTAGTTCCATTACCTTGAATCTGGAGAACCATGAAGACCATCGTATTTATTGGAGATAGCGTCACCGATTGTGATCGATTGACGATTCCACCATACGGAAACGGTTATGTTTCTCTTATAGCCTCCTCAGATGAGATCAATGCAAATGTCATCAATGTAGGAACCAGCGGACACCGTTTGGTTGACCTGGAAAAGCGCTGGAACGAAGATGTTCTTGAGAACAAGCCTGACATTCTCTCGATCGCAATCGGCGTAAATGACACCTGGCGTAGATATGACGACAACGATGTTACCGAGGTGATTGACTTCGAAAATCGATACCGTTCACTTCTGACGATCACACGAGCGGAATGTAATTCGAAGTTTGTTCTCTGCGAACCGTTTCTACTGCCGGTGCGCGAGGAGATGAAGTTGTGGAGAGAAGACTTAGATCCAAAGATCGATGTCGTCCACCGGCTAGCAAAGGAATTCGACGCGCTTTTAGTGCCATTCGACAGTGAATTCACCAAACGCAGCGCTCTCTCTTCGATGGCGGAATTAGCAGAAGATGGAATCCACCCCACCGTTGCGGGACATGCCCTCATGGCAAAACTTTGGATGGACACAGTCCGCACTTATTTGTGAGTCTTTAGCTCGGCGGCCAGCTCATTGAGAGGACCCTCAATCTGATCGCCGAAGAGCTCTTTCTGTGAACTCTTGAGGAGTTGGATCAATCCTCGAAGCGTCTCCTCAGAATCAGTTGGACCAACTATGGATTTGTTCTCAGCATCGAACGAGCAGGTGAGCAAGAAGTCAGCAAGTCCCTGAAGTGCTTCTCCACCTAAGAGATACTTCTCCAGCCATTCGGAGATTTCCTGTGCGAGTTCTGGGTAGGTGAAGTCAGGTGACGTCAGTACTTTGTAATGATGCTTTATGGATTCCCCTTCGGCGCGAAAGACCTGCGCTGCCAAGGTCATGTCGCCAGAGCGCCAAGCGGTGACTCCAGCGCGAAAGACTTGGCGTAGATCAGGTGCTGGGTCTCCCCCAACGCACGATCCCATCGAGGTGCGATACATGGCTCTTAAAGAAGCGCGGGCACTCTCGGATGGAAACAACTTAATGAGGTTCTTCTCCCAAGAAATTTCGGCGTCATAACGCTCGGTATTCCAGAGATAATCGCCAATCGTTGCCAGCGGTAGCAGCGAAGCTTCAAATTGCAGCATGGGATTTGATAGCAACCCAGCTGAATATTTGTGAAGACCCTTCTCGCGCCCTCGCAGAGGGCCAATGAAGAGGCTCTTCTGAAGTCCACCATCATTGACCGGGAAGTTATCCCAATAGAGAGCCGGACGTAGCGCACTTCTTTCGAATATTACAGCGTCGGATATATCGAGATACTCTGAGCAAATCTGCCGGCCGGTCCACATGAGATTGATTCTCGATTTAAGTTCACGCCCTAAATCAACGAGATATGGCTCATTGCCGCGGCCCGAATACTGCATCGGGCAGACGGTTAACTGCACCTTATTGTTATCTGCCGATATGGCGTCCCAAACTTTATTGGTGAAATCAGCATGCGCCTCGGCTGTCGTGGCATAACGCGCGATATCTTCTGGGTGCTGTAGTTCCCAGGCAATGTCATCCCACAAGAGGCCGAAGTGCACTGCACCTAACTCCATTAACTGCTTAAAGCGGGTCACTACGGCATCAACATCGCCTTGATCTGAATACCGCACAGAAAGACCGGGTGAGACGCAAGCGACGAAATCGACTCCGTGCACATTTCCACGTTCGATCAACTCCTTGGCCGTTACTAGAAACTCAACTCCAAAGGGAGATTTCCAGTTGAATCGCTGCAGTGGATCATCCTTCGGGGCCAAGAAATAGGTATTCATACCGAAGTCTGCGAAAAATTCGATTCCTTTTAAACGCTGTGCATGGCTCCACGGCTTTCCATAAAATCCTTCAACGACTCCACGAATAGGAAAGTGCGGTCCATCCGTCAGTGCTAGTGGCTCCTGTGAATCTGATCGCAACCAATCGAGCACCGCGTTTAAGGCATATCGCACAGCTCGATCTAGCGTCACGCCGATCTCTACCGTCACGATATTGTCTTGACGCTGCGCTCTCAACTCGAAACCTTCAACACTAGCGTGGCGAAAATTATGCACAGATATAAGCACCTGGTATTTACCTGTTACATCCACATGCCTTTGTAAGAAGGCGTCAACATAGTGGGCTTGATGAGCGCTCGCTCCAGTTACTTGAATATTCACAGACCAACCCTCGTCCCTATTTGCTCTTGTAGCGTCTCATAAAATTCCTGATTTGATCCACCAAAATGCGAGATTGCCGCATAGACAACTGCTCCAAATGCGGGAGAAATCTTCAAGGTCTTCACCGATACTCGCTGCGCAATGGGAGCCAACCCCGCGTTGAAAGTTTCATCGAAAATCTGATTTTCAGCGATATGTAGCCCGCCGGACTTAATCACATCTATGACGTTCACTTTGAAATCTAATTTTTCGATGATATTAATTACATCGACGGCGTGCTGGCTTGCCACAGCTGAGACGATTTCGATCGCATCGCTGTCTCCAGCGGAGGCAAGTTGGAAGACTATGGGAGCGATGCTCTCGCTCAAGAGCAGACCATTGCGAGCGTACGAATGGAAGAAATCAGCGAGGTTCTGCTCTTTGGAAAAACTCAGAACTATCTTGGCCAAGGGAGAGGTGCCCTCACCTCGGTGGTACTGGCGGCCCAGCGCATTGAGTGTTAATGCGATAACTTGCCCAGCGCCTGCGCCTTCGCCGATCGACATTCCCATGGTTTGAACCGAACGAACCCCATCATTTCCTACTGTTTTTCCGCCGGTGCCTGCAATGGAAACGATCCCCAGCCCATCGGGCTTTCCGGCATAGAGCGAGGCCAGTCCATCGTTGATAAAGAGTCCAGGCATCTTGAATTTGAGAGAGTCAGAGAAATCAAAGAAGAGGTCGGCATCTGCAGGCCAATCAATTCCAGCGAGAGCAAAGGTGGCAGCAGAAATCTCCTTGCGATCTACTGCCGCATCGGTCAATAGAGTGCTTACAACCTCACGGAGAACAGTTTGCGCACCGTCCCAGCCAACGCGTTCCCAGTTAGCCCCGGTGCTGGTAGCAGTTGCAAGGATTCTTCCCGATGTATCAACGAGGCAACCATGAGTTTTAGTCCCTCCGGCATCGATTCCGAGGATGTACTCACTCATTGAATAGCCCAATCATTCCTTGATTTTCTTTTCGGATAAGTTTCCAGACATCCGCGACTTCCGAAATATCTGGGCCGAGCGGATTGGTCAAAAGGGCAAGGGTTGCGCTTCTCGCATTCCCGGTCATTGCGGCATCGATCGTTAACATCTCAAAATCCTTAACCACGGAGACAAGAGAGTGCATCTCGGGCGCTAATTCGTGAGTACCAATGGAATGTGCGCCTGCTGCAGTGATGGTCGCTGATATCTCGAGAACGGCATCATCAGGAAGCCCTGCCACTGCGCCATTGTTAAGCGTATTAACGATATGAACCGTGCCGGCATCTTGGTAGATATCTGCCATCAACTCTGCTGCTGCATCGGAATAGTAAGCCCCACCTCGCTGCATCAGCTCTGCTGGCTTGGTAACTAATGATTCGTCGGAAAACTTTTCCATTAACTCATTTTCGATCTTCATAACTTCACTAGCACGAGTGGGATGATCCTTTTGATATGCCAGCCATGGCTTTTGAGCAAAGTAATAAAGCAGGTAGTAATTCGGAATGGCCTGAAAAATATCTACATCGCTCTGCAACCAACTAGGGGAATCCCCTGCCTTAGCCTGGTTGATCGTTAAATTACGAAAAGCGGCCAGCGCGCGCATCGAGATGTCTTCTCCGCGATAACTAACACCGCGCACCCAGGAGAGATGATTAAGACCTACATAATCGAGAGAAAGTTCCGCAGCCGGAAGCTCCAAGGCTGTGGCCAATTCCACCTTGGTATTCCAAGGTACGTTACATAAACCTATGGAATTAACTTCTGGCACATGAGTTTTCAACATCTGCGTAATTAAACCGGCGGGATTGGTGAAATTGAGCAAGATTGCCCGCGGCGCCACTTCGGAAATGGTCCTAGCAATCGAAAGCGCCACTGGAATTGTTCGCAACGCCTTTGCGAAGCCCCCTACCCCAACCGTCTCTTGACCTATCAATCCAAAGTGGCGGCCTAGCATTTCATCATTGTGGCGAGCGGTCTGGGTACCGACTCTGAATTGACTGACAACAAATGTAGAACCATTAATTGCTTCCCGCAGATCTGTTCCAAATTCTATGCGAATCGAACTTCCTGACGCCTTGACCATTCTCGACGCAAAGGCAGCGATCACTTTCACACGGTCGAGATTGATATCGACTAGATGTATCTCGGTGATCGGAAGGCGATCTTGACGTCGCAAAATCCCATCGATCAACTCAGGCGTGTAAGTGGATCCGCCGCCGATGACAGCAATTTTCAAGAGGACGCCTTCGATCGCTCCGCAAAGACTCGATCGCAAGCTTGGGCAGAGGCAAGATCCAAAGCGCCAATCAGTATTCCTTGATCGCCTAGTTCACTTACTGCTAGGCGCGGTGGATAGGGCAAGATCTCTTTTAAGAGCGCTTCAATGGGCTGAATAAAGAATTTTGATTGGCGTCCGATCCCACCCGCCAGTACTACAAGTTCGACATCGACAACCGCGGAAATTCCGGCGATATAGAGTGCAATGCGATCTGCTTCAAGTGCCACCACGGCCTGACCGAGGGAATCCCCTGCCTTAGCGGCGTTGAGAATATCCACTGTTGAATAAGGCTCTTGCAGGGTTGAATCAGGGTGAGCACTCGCAAGTGAGCGAGTCACAAAGGCAATCCTGTCTCCCGAGGGGTTGGTCGACGTACGTTGTCGATCGCGCGGATCTCCAAAAGGAATATAAAAGACCTCACCGGCAGCGCCACTATGTCCACGATGCAACTTGCCGTTGAGAACCAGACCCGAACCCAGACCCGAACCAACTGAGAGCACTGCAAAATTTGAAACGCCTTGCCCAAAGCCGGCGACCTGTTCCGCGACCGCCAGGAGATTAATGTCGTTTTCTACAATTGGTGGAATCTTAAAGAGAGATTCGATCTCTGCAGCCAGGTTGACGCCATCCAGCGCACCGATAGTGCCAGCGATTTCAATGTTACCCGTAGATTGATCAATGACTCCAGGAGTACCTACTGCTATAGAAGCGATATCACCTCGGGAGAAGCCGGCTGTTTGTAGAGACTGATCAACCCCTGTCTCCACGATAGCGAGAAGAGATATCAGCGAATCAGAGGTATTTGGCAGAGAGATCTCACTGCGCAGAACTCCGTTCAGATCACCCACGGCGGCGCGAATAAAGCGCGATCCGATGTCAATGGCGACTGAAATCTTGATATCTGACACAGCGGAAAAGATGTTCTTTGCTCTATGCGAATCGTGTTCACCGGGGGTTAATTCAGATACCAACCCGCTTTCAACCAGTGACCGCAAGATATCGGAGGTTGTGGGCTTGGAAATCCCAATGTGGCGCGCAATTCGTGCAGCATGCATCGCCCCTTCAACTCTTAAGAGATCAATTACAGTCCGCTCATTTATCTCGCGGAGCAACGATGGGATAGCTCCGCCAGGAGTTATTTCCATTTATCCCTTGACCCCAGTCAGCGTGATGCCTTCGATGAATACCTTTTGCGCAAAGAAGAAGAGAATAATCACCGGCGCCATAAAGAGAACCGATGCCGTCATCATCATGTTGGCCTCGACGTGGTGGAGGCCCTGGAAGGAATTGAGTCCGATTCCCAGCGTCCACAAATTCGGGTTTTCGACGATATAGAGCAACGGTCCAAAGAAGTCATTCCAGGAGCCCAGGAATGAGAAGAGTGCAATCGCCATAATGGCCGGCTTAGCCAGGGGTACGATAATTCTCATCATCAATTTGAACTCACTGCAACCGTCGATTCGAGCAGCATCGGAAATCTCATCCGGGATACTAACAAAGAATTGACGCAACAAGAATATTGAAAACGCATCTGCGAAAAATGCCGGCACGATGAGAGGGAGAAATGAGGGTATCCAATGCAGTTTCGCGAAAATGATGTAGACCGGGATCATGGTGACCTGACCCGGCAACATCATGGTGGAGAGAATGATGATGAAGGTTATTCCACGCCCACGCCATTGCAGACGAGAGAGCACATAGGCAGGCGGAACGCTTGAAATCACAGTTCCAATCGTCGCCAGCACAGAGACAAACATTGTATTGAGAGTCCACTTGAGGAAAGGCACCGCAGTGAATACATCGAAATAGTTATGCCAGACAAAGGGATGGGGCCAGAGCGATCGAGTTTGCGCCTGCCCATGGTTCATCAATGAAATAACGGTAACGAGGAAGAGCGGAAGCAAGAAGACCGCCGAGAGCGATATCAAGACGGCGTGTTGTGCAACGGCGTGAAGAAAGGCGTTGACCTTTTTCTTCCGTTTAGCGGCGAGGGCATCCAAGTAGTGTTGCGATTCGGTCCCAGTCAGTTTTTGTCTCATTTGAAGAGGGATCCATTCGGATAGTGAACCCAACGCTTTTGGGTCCTCAAGATAATTGCCGTGAAAAACAGTGTTATTACAAGTAGTACCCATGCCAAAGCAGAGGCGTAACCCATGTCATAGGCCTGGAAGGCCTCGTGATAAATATGAGTGGCATAGAAGTACATTGAATGCGAATAATCGTTAACTTGGCCGGAGGCGACATAAGCCTGGGTGAAGTATTGGAAGCTTCCGATAACGCCGGTCACTCCCGAGAAGAATATGACTGGGGTAATCATCGGAAAGGTGACATATCTAAAGGACTGCCAAGCACTTGCCCCCTCCAGGCTCGCTGCTTCATAGAGCGTTCTCGGCACATCTAAAAGCCCTGCAAGGAAGATAATCATCGTGTCACCGATGCCCCAAAGCCCAAGAATGATGAGCCCCCACTTGGACCAATGCGGATCCATGAACCAGAAAGGCGGGTTCTTAATACCAATCGCTTGCAACCCTCTGTTCACTGGGCCGTAGGCAGGATTAAAGATATACGCAAAGACCATGGTGCCGGCAACAGCTGGAACCATAGAAGGTAGGAAGAAGATCGTGCGATAAAAATTGGTGCCACGCTTTGGCTTTGTCAAAATCCATGCTGCAAATATTGCAAAGGCAATTCTAAGTGGGATGCTAATCGCCGAAATCCACATGGTGTTTTTAAGAGCCTTCCAGAAGAGAGGATCCTGAAAAAACATGCGATGAAAATTTTGCAATCCCACCCATTTTGGTGAATCGATCAGATTGAACTTTGTGAATGATTGATAGAAACTCGCGATCATGGGGTATAGCGTGAATCCAACCATTCCAAAGATCCAAGGTGATAAACATAAGAAGATAAAGAGCCGAGGGCGCTTCAGCCTCTTACGTTTAGGCACACCAGCAACACTCCCCCCACTTCGTCGTGGAGTGAAAAGTGCTGCCGGCGTGATTCCCATTTTTTTATATTCCCCTGTTATTTGTTGTAAGCGATGATCTGATTTACTTGGGTTCCCAAGTCAGAGAGAGCAGATGAGATGTTAGGCGTTTGGCCGGCTTGCCAAGAGGCCATCAGATCCTGCAAGAGTCCCTCTTCTTGATGCTCTCCAGTATTTTGCATCGTGTGATAACCCGATTTTGGATTCTTCACGATGGAATAAATTGGCTCATACCAGGCAGGCTGTGTTTTTGGCTTAGCCAAAGACGAGAGCAATACAGATGGACTTGCTCCATAGCTATCGTATGCAGATGCAAAGGTCGTATCGGTTGCCAGAGCCTTCATTACGGTCCATGCATCCTTTACATTCTTTGAACCCTTCGAAATTCCGATTGAAGGTTCTCCAACTACGCCAGCACCATAAAGAGTGCTAACAAGCTTTGGAGCAACTGGGAATGGAGCGATACCGAAGTTAAGTCCTGAGGTACAGGTAGATGCAATAACCCAATTGTCACCAGTACAGAACATCTGTGACATCCAGTTTGCATCCCACTTCATTGCTACGCGGCCGGTCATGAAGTCATGACTTGTGCCCCACTCATCGCCACGTCCGGCGACGAACTTTGTAACAAGACGGCTACCCTTTGCAAAATCTCCGCCACCAAAGACTGTGGCGATGAAATGGCGCTGCCAGTTAAATGCGGCAGTCCATGCTGGATCGACACCGAAGCCAGAAGTTCCTTTTCCATCTACTGAGTACCACTTGGCGCCAAACATCTGGCCCAACCACATGGAATCCATCGCGAAGCCGTAGTAGCCAGCCCAAGGAACGAATCCTGCAGACTTGATATCACCGTTGGCATCAAAGGTTGTCATCTTCTTTGACATCGCCGTTAGTTCGTCTGTGGTCTTTGGCGGCGCTGCGTAGCCATACTTAGCCAAAATATCTTTATTGAAATAGAAGGCGAAGACCTCTGTGCTGAGCGGAAGGCCGCAGCGAATGTGATTAGAGGTCGTTGCTGCGAGTGAGGCAGCGGTAAAAGTCGTGGTCAGATTGAGACCAGTTGCCGAGTTACGAGCCAGCTTTGAAATGTCCTGCCATGCTCCGCTTCCGCAGAACCAGCCTAGATTTCCAGAACCGCTGGATACAGATAGATCGGGACCAGTTCCTGCATTAATAGCTGCAAGGGATTTGGCCATATCGATACTTCCGACAGAAACAACCTTTAGTTCAGGGTGCGCTGCTTGAACGCGGGCAACTGCTGAATTCCAAAGGTCCAGACCGGCACCGTTGTAATTAGACCAGATGGTTACGGTTCGAGTGGAAGCTGCTGATGCGGGTACTGCCACGCCAGCCAATCCACCCAATAAAATCGCTGCTCCTGTCAAAGAAGCTAGTAGGGCTTTCTTTCTCATTTACTACTCCACTTCACTGCTTTGGTAAGAACACGGGACCCGCCTTGAGTTGTGTAAGGAAACCTACCGCTTTGTGTTAGGTTACCTTACAGAGTTTGTGACCCAAGTCAACAAAATCGCCGATATTTTAGAAAGTGTGTCTAAAATGTTATATGTGAAGAGTCGAATTGCCCTCTGCCTCACCGCTGCGGCGCTGGCCGTCGCCCTAGGCGCGAGCGCCTCCCCTTCTCTGGCTGCTTCCAAGCCCGTCGTCAAGAAGGTCGCCCTCCCACACCTGACCGGAACCCTCTTCTATCACCGCTACAGCAGGTACCAAGCATGGGATGCCACCATGTGGAGCCTGGATTTGGTCAGCAAAAAAATGTCCCAGATCAACAAGAACTGGACCACGGTCCTCTCCCCGATCAACGCCCATCCCTCGCCCGATGGCCAATACATAACCTTCATGGGTTCTCCCACCACCTCTCCAACAAAGGAGTGGGATGTCTTCGTCAGCCACTGGGATGGAAAACAATGGGCAGACCCCATCGACCTCACCGGCCCAAACGGCAAAAGAGATGAAGATCCCAAGTTCTCCCCCGATGGAATTCACATCGCATATAAAGAGGATGGCGTCCTTGCGACCATGACTCTTACGGGAGCCGATAAAACCTATTTAACAGCTGGACTTCCAGAATCATCGATGCCGTACTACACCGCTGATGGTCTTGGACTTTTATTTGAACGCACTGGGCAGATCTATCTTTTGAAGAATAGCGTTACGACGCAGATGGTCAATCCCCCGGGCATCTCTTCGTATTACCCAATCGGCGTAGATGCTAAGCACTTCCTATTTACTCGAGTGCAATTTAGCCAACACGATGGAATTTACTGGGGCTATTACAACGGAGCTAAACCACAACCCCTCTTCTTCAATAGCCGCCAATTCGACTCATCCGATTCTTACCCGTATCAAAACGGAGCAAAGTACATTTTCTTAACCTCGGGTGACTACACAATTTTTAAGGGTGGGTACAACCTCATGGTGGCCGACTTGGTGAACAAGAAGAATTACAACATCGATACGCTCTATGGGAATGTGAATACCGATCTACAAGAGCTCGG
>JBAXVT010000001.1:0-81310 GCA_037128715.1 Actinomycetes bacterium | reverse complement strand
ACTCGACCAGTTGTGAGCAAGAGTGGGAACTTTCGCGTCGCCTTCTCTTCGGTCGCAACGTATGGGGTCGGCATGAACTTGCCTTCGCCACGGACAAACTGAGTCATATGCATGGTTGGAGTACCGTCTGGTGCCGCAGCGTTAACCGGCCACTGCAAACTTCCAGCGGCGTCCAGCGCGGCAAAGGAGACTCCAGCAAAGGTAGGTGTAACTGCGGCAATCTCATCCATGATCTCAGCGCCATTTTCATAGCTCAACGGATAGCCCATCGCGGTAGCTAGATCGCAAGTAACCTCGAATTCACTCTTGCCCGCTTTGCTTGGCATCACGGGACGAACGCGATTTATGCGACGCTCTGCATTGGTGAAGGTGCCATCCTTCTCCAAGAAGGAGGTACCAGGCAGAAAGACGTGGGCAAACTTTGAGGTCTCATTTAAGAAGAGATCTTGAACGATCACCATCTCCATGGCGCGCAGGGCCGCATGAACGTGCACGGTGTTGGGATCAGATTGCGCGATATCTTCACCTTGTACATAAAGACCCTTAAATTCACCAGCGAGCGCGGCATCAAACATATTTGGAATTCGCAGACCGGGCTGCGATTGAAGGGTGGTATTCCACTTCTTATCGAAGATGGCGCGGGTATCAGGATCAGAGATGTGGCGGTATCCCGATAATTCGTGAGGGAACGAGCCCATGTCGCAGGAACCTTGCACGTTGTTCTGTCCACGCAGCGGATTAACTCCGACTCCCTTGCGGCCAATGTTGCCGGTGGCCATAGCCAGGTTAGCGATTCCCATAACCATAGTTGAACCTTGCGAATGCTCAGTAACGCCTAATCCGTAGTAGATCGCGCCATTGGGAGCGGCTGCAAAGAGCCGCGCCGCTGCACGGATAGTTTCGGCAGGAACACGAGTGAATTCTTCGAGGGCCTCCGGACTATTTTCAGGAAGGCGAATAAAAGACTCCCATTGCGCAAAAGATTCGAGGTCGCAGCGCGCATTTACGAAATCCCGATCGATCAAGCCTTCGGTAGCAATAACGTGCGCCAAAGCGTTGATCACTGCGACATTTGTGCCCGGCATCAATTGCAAGTGATGGGTCGCAGATACATGAGGGGTGCGGACCAAGGGAATTTGGCGCGGATCGACAACGATCAAGGAGGCGCCTTTACGTAGGGCTTTCTTCATTCTGGAGGCAAATACTGGGTGCGCAGCGGTTGGGTTTGCGCCGATAAGCATTATGACATCCGCATGTTCTACCGATTCGAAATCTTGGGTACCTGCGGAGGTGCCGAAGGTCTGCTTCAAGCCATAACCAGTTGGTGAATGGCAGACGCGGGCACAGGTATCAATATTGTTGTTGCCGAAGGCGGCCCGCACTAATTTGGTTACAACGAAGACCTCTTCATTTGTGCAACGAGAGGATGAGATACCGCCGATGGAATTTACGCCAAGTTCGGCTTGAATCTTCTTGAGCCCGGTTGCAGCGTATGAGATCGCCTCTTCCCAGGAAACCTTTCGCCATTCATCAGTTATTGATTCTCTGATCATGGGTGTTGTGATGCGATCTTGGTGAGTTGCATAACCCCAAGCGAAACGACCCTTGACGCAGGAGTGGCCTTCGTTAGCGCCGCCATCTTTCAACGGAACCATCCGAACTAATTCATCGCCCTTCATCTCTGCTTTAAACGAACATCCCACGCCGCAATAGGCACAAGTCGTAATGACCGAGCGAGTTGGGGTTCCAATTGTGAGTAGCGTCTTTTCAGTCAAGGCGCCAGTAGGACAGGCCTGCACGCAAGCTCCACAGGAAACGCACTCAGATTCGATGAAAGATGTTCCGGAGGATGAGACGCGCGCCTCGAAGCCGCGATTTTCGATGGTTAATGCGAAGGTACCTTGCACTTCATCGCAGGCGCGTACGCAGCGGTTGCAAACAATGCACTCCGTTGAATCAAAGGTGAAATAGGGGTTCGACTCATCTTTCGGCAGATCCAAATGGGTCGAGCCGGCGTATCGAACTTCTTTGAGCCCGACTTCGCGCGCCATGCCATGGACCTTGCATTGATCACCAACGGCACAATCAGCCGGATGATCCGACAGATACAGCTCCATGACGCCTTGGCGCAAGCGACTGAGTTTCTCGGATTGAGTAGAAATTTTCATGCCCTCTGCAACCGGAGTTGTACATGATGACGGTGTTCCCTTTCGCCCATCAATCTCGACAACACAGAGACGGCATGAACCAAATGCCTTTAAAGTATCGGTGGCACAGAGCTTGGGAACATTTATCCCAATAGTGGCAGCGGCACGCATGATTGAAGTCTCGGCGGGAACCTCGACCGCGGTGCCATCAATCGTGACCGTGACTTTTTCTGTGCGCTTGCTCCGCGGGGTACCGAAGTCTGGCTCAATTAAAAGTGTCATCTCGTTCCCTCCGCGCGGTTTTCAAAGTCCTCAGGGAAGTTAATCATCGCACTCATTACTGGCATTGGCGTTAAACCGCCCATGGCGCAGAGTGAACCGTCAGTCATTACCTCGCAGAGGTCGAGCAAGAGCCGCCTATTTGGCTCGAAATCCTCGCCATCGATGATTCTTTGAATGGTCTCGGCTCCGCGCGTAGAACCTAGGCGACAAGGAGTGCACTTTCCACAGGATTCAATGGCGCAGAACTCCATCGCAAATTTCGCTTGAACGGCGAGATCTACTCCGGCATCGAAGATGACGATTCCACCGTGGCCCAACATTCCACCGGCGGCAATGAGTGATTCATAATCCATAGGGATATCGAAGTTCTTAGGAGCAAAATAGGCTCCGAGTGGTCCACCAATCTGAACAGCCTTGATTGGTTTACCCGAAAGGGATCCGCCGCCGTAACCAGTGATTAATTCACCGAGGGATATTCCAAAGCCCGTCTCAACGATTCCGCCCTGTTTTATATTTCCAGCAAGTTGGAAAATTTGCGTTCCCAAGGAACGTCCAACTCCACGAGATTTATAGGAAGCAGCGCCATCGGCCATTACAGCTGGGACGCTGGCCAGGGTAAGTACATTATTAATAACCGTCGGTTTACCAAAAAGTCCAGCGATTGCCGGAAGAGGGGGCTTGGAACGAACAACTCCGCGCTTACCTTCAATGCTTTCAAGCATGGCAGTTTCTTCGCCGCAGACATAAGAACCGCCACCTGCGCGAATCTTGATATCAAATGCATATCGAGAGCCGAGCACGCTGCTCCCAAGTATGCCAAATTCGCGCGCAATGAGAATTGCTGCAGAGAGCCGGGCAATAGCCGCTGGATACTCTGAGCGTATATATACAAATCCCACTTCGGCCCCCACGGCAATAGCAGCAATTGTCATACCTTCAATAAGAGTAAAGGGATCGCCCTCCATCAAAATTCGGTCGGCGAAGGTTCCGCTATCGCCTTCATCGGCATTGCAACAAATGTACTTGGTTTCATCCGGGGTTTCCAAAACTGTTTTCCACTTGATGCCGGCAGGGAAACCTGCACCACCTCGACCGCGTAGTCCCGATTCTGTTACTTCTGCAACTATTTCTTCACCACTCATCGTCAATGCCCGCTGCAGGCCAACCCAACCGCCATGTGATTGATAATCGCTGATGGAGAGCGGATCGACGATGCCTACACGTTTAAAAGTAATGCGATCTTGCGCAGCCAACCACGGTAATTCTGCCACTTTGCCGAGAGCGAGTGCGTGTGATCCGCCGCTGAGAAATTGCGACGCAAATAGATCTGCGAGATCTGAAATGCGAACTGGGCCATACCCAATTCGATCTGCGCCAACTTGTACTTCCACAAGCGGCTCTAGCCAGAGCGCTCCACGCGAGCCATTTCGAACTATTTCAATATCAATTTTAGAAGCAGCGGCGAGGCGAGATATTTCTGCTGCGACTTCATCAGCCCCAACGGATACCGCCGCGCTGTCCCCGGGGACATAAACCTTGATTGAACTCATTTGATCTCCTCGGCAACCTTTGCAGGGGTCGCGCGACCGATGAGTTTTCCATTGACCATCACGGCTGGTCCGAGTGCGCAGTTTCCAAAGCAGAAAACATCGCAGACTTGATCGGCATAAGTAGCCTTCAGAACTTTCTCTAAATCGCGGGAACCGACGGCCTGACAAGCCTCAGCCACGCAGATCTTGATTTCATTCGCCAGCGCAGGGGTTGTACGCAGATCGTGATAGAAAGTTAGGACACCATGTACATCAGCTCTCGAAACATTAAAGGTGTTAGCAATTAGAGCAACAGCTTCGCTGGGGACGTAACCAAACTCTCCCGAGATCGCCTGCAACGCAATTAAGACTGGACCTGGCTCAGCGCGCAATGGCTCTAGAACAGCAATTGCGGCGTCGATAGACCAAGGTGAATGCGTCATTTAGAACAATCCAACTACCTTGCCATCGATATAGTCAATGCGTTCACTGGAAGGCACCTTTGGCAAACCTGGCATAGTCATGATCTCGCCACAGACGATGACAATGAATTGTGCTCCAGCAGATAAGCGAACTTCCCGGATATTTAACACATGGCCGGTTGGTGCACCACGCAGTGCGGCATCAGTTGAAAATGAGTATTGGGTCTTGGCGATACAGATAGGAAACTTGCCGTATCCAGACTCTTGCAACTCCTTCAACTTATTGCGGACCTTAGCGTCGGCGCTTACTTCGCTGGCACCGTAAATCTTGGTTGCTACAGAATTTATCTTCTCCCATAAAGTCGCGTCATCTTCGTAAACAAAGGTCATCTGTTTAGGATCTTCGCAGAGTTCGACGACTTCACGAGCCAAATCCGTTGCTCCTGCGCCACCATCGGCCCAGTGGGTAGCCAGTACAACTTTAACTCCGAGAGCTTCAACCTTCTGGCGAAGCAGAGCAACTTCGGCATCGGTATCAGTGGTGAAGTGATTGATACCAACCACAAGCGGCAAGTTATATACATCGCGAATGTTCTTGATATGTCTTTCGACGTTCACCATACCTGCTTCGAGGGCAGAGAGGTTCTCTTCGGTGATTGTCTTAAGATCAGCCCCTCCGTGGTATTTGATGGCTCTAATAGTGGCGACCAAAACACAGGCAGATGGGCGTAGCCCAGATTTGCGACATTTGATGTCAATAAATTTCTCAGCACCAAGATCTGCTCCGAATCCAGCCTCGGTAACCACGTAGTCCGCCAATTTCATAGCTGATGTAGTGGCGATAACGGAGTTGCAACCATGCGCAATATTGGCGAATGGTCCGCCATGGATAAAGGCTGGGGTGTTCTCTAGGGTCTGCACCAAATTAGGTTTGAATGCATCCTTCAAGATAACTGTCATGGCACCTTGTGCGTTAACGTCCCGCGCACAGACCGGTTTCTTATCCTTGGTGTAGCCAACGACAATGTTGCTGATGCGCTCCTTGAGATCTTCGATCGATGTCGCTAAACAGAAGATAGCCATAATTTCCGAGGCGACCACAATGTCAAAACCATCGCTACGCGGATAACCGTTGCCTACTCCGCCGAGTGACACGACAATCTCGCGAAGTGCACGATCATTCATGTCAACAACGCGCTTCCAAGTAATCCTGCGTACATCAATATCCAAAATATTGCCATGGTGGATGTGGTTATCAACCAGAGCTGCCAGCAGATTGTTGGCAAGCGCAATAGCGTTGAAGTCCCCTGTGAAGTGCAGGTTGATATCTTCCATGGGAACGACTTGGGCATGGCCACCTCCAGCGGCGCCGCCCTTCATTCCAAAGACCGGGCCGAGTGAAGGCTCACGCAGGGCGATCATCGCGTTCTTGCCAATATGGCGTAGCGCGTCCCCAAGTCCGACGGTGGTTGTCGTCTTGCCTTCGCCTGCCGGAGTGGGACTGATAGCAGTTACCAGAATCAGTTTGCTGTTCTCGCGCTTCGGGAGAGAATCCAAATAGGCTAGCGAAACCTTCGCCTTATAGCGCCCGTAGTTGTCCAGGTGCTCATCTGAAATACCTAAGGTCTTTCCAATCTCAACGATTGGTTGCATAACTGCGCCTTGTGCAATTTCGATATCGGACACGATTAACCCCTTGCTGCTTTTACTGCTGCGGTCAAAGCCGGAATGACTTTGTGTAAATCTCCAATAATTGCGTAATCTGCATAGGCCAGAATTGGAGCTTCTGGATCGGTATTAATTACCACGATTGTTTTGCTATTTTTACATCCTGCTATGTGTTGCATCGCTCCACTGATTCCACAAGCGAGATAAAGATCGGGAGCTACCTTGGTGCCAGTCTGACCCACTTGCTCTGCATGTGGGCGCCAACCAGAACTTGTCACAACACGGGAACAGCCAACGGTTCCTTCAAGAAGCCCGGCGAGCTCTTCTAGGATTCCGAAACCTTCTGGTCCACCTACGCCGCGTCCGCCAGAAACGATGACTTTGGCATCGGTAAGTGACACACCGCCGCCTTTGTTCTCGCTCGCCCGTCCAATAACTTTCACCAGAGTATCTGCGGGTTCTAACTTAGCGTCGAACTCCTTCACTTCGGCAGAACCTCCGACTGCTT
This sequence comes from Actinomycetes bacterium, assembly GCA_037128715.1. Classification (GTDB taxonomy): domain Bacteria; phylum Actinomycetota; class Actinomycetes; order Nanopelagicales; family Nanopelagicaceae; genus PALSA-747. The sequence goes on along the minus strand of JBAXVT010000001.1, from coordinate 74,754 downwards.
CTGGTTCTACTGAAAAAGCTATCACGCTGGCAATAAGAAGATCGGCATGCACAAGGGCATCTTCAAAGATGTTGGCAGCCCAACGCGCACGTGTTACCTCATGTGGATTTCCAAGTTTGATGGAACTGCACTCTGCTGCCATAGGCAGATCCATGAAAGCGGCAAGGTGTGCCAATTGTTCATTGCCTCGTGGACTTCCAGCAGCAAGAACCGCTGCTGGCTTAATCTCTTTTACTAACTCAAAGAGCGCGCGTCCGCTGGCCATGGGGGCATAATCTGTCAGCTCCGGATTAGCGGCAACATGGAGAATCTTTGCTCCATATTCACCAACTTCTGCCGCAACGCTTGCTCCATCTTTTCCAATTACTACCGCTTGCATGTCGCCATCTAGCTTTCGCGCCGCGGTAAGCGCACGCAGCGAAAGTGGATCAATCACACCACGATCGTGGTCAACGAGTACGAGGATCATGCGAGAACTCCAATCTTTTTCAATACTTCGATCAGCGCAGGTACTGCCGCTTCACCTTGACCCAAGATTTCTGCACTCTTTGCCTTAGATGGTGCCAGCGTCAGATGCAACTTCTCCAACTTTGGAACACGAGGTTCTGCCTTCTTGATATCTACTGGCTTCTTACGGGATTGGATGCGCCCCGGAACCGATGGATAGCGTGGAATATTTAGACCATCTCTAACCGTGACGATCGCTGGAAGTGGAGCTTCGTACAATTCACGTTCGCTACCGACAACACGTTCGCCCTTGACCGTTCCGCCAGAGAGAGTCATCGCTTTTACATTTGTGATGATAGGTCGAGCCAGTGCATGAGCCACTCGAATATGGATCTGATAACCGGCGCTATCGGCGGATTCAGCACCAAAGAGTATGAGATCGAATTTAGTCTCTTCTGCGTTAATCGCATCAACGAGGGCCGCCGCTGTCGCCTGTGGATCCCAGTCTTGGCCATCGGTTTCGAGCAGGATTGCCCGCGAAGCGCCGATCGCGAGTTGAGAGCGCAGTTGTTCTTCGGCATCAGTTGGTCCAAGTGTCAGCAAGGTGAGCGATCCACCCATCTGTTCCACAAGTTGAACGCCAGCCTCTACCGCGTTCTCCTCATGAGGACTTATGCCAAAGCCCAGATGCTTAGTCTCGACATCGCGGTTATCAGGCGTTAATAGAAAGGTGCCGCCCGCTATGGGAACTCGTTTTAAGCAAACAAGTACATCCATTACGCCAAAATCCTCTCGTTCGTTGGATCAAATAATGGTGTTGCGCCCACGCCAGCCACGCTGACGGGATAGAACTCGCCTAGGTATTCGACCAGAAACTTATTGCCTATAACGGCGAGTTCGGTTGGTAGATAGGTCATCAGGATATGTTTTCCAAGCGAAGGTGCAGAACCAGCGCTTGTTACATAAGAGCGGCGTCCATGTGAGTCGATAATTGGACTCTTATCTGGCATCAAGATTGGTTCCTTGCCCAACATATAGCGCTTCTCCCCAGTTGATGAGGTGTGATCATCGACAAAGAGTGAGACCAGGGTTGTCAGTGGTGCAGCGCTGCGATGTTTTTCATGCGCGGCACGACCAATAAAGTCCTGCTCCTTCAACTTTGGACTTTGCATGCCCGCTTCAACAACGTTGTACTCAGTTTCGAGTTCAGCACCATAGGCGCGATAGCTCTTTTCCAAGCGACCAGTTGTGCCATAAAGGCCGATTCCAGCTGGAATAAGTCCGTGGTTCTTCCCGGCTTCCCAAATCATCTCCCAGAGCTTGGCTCCTTGATCGATAGGAATGTAAAGCTCCCAACCTAGATCTCCAACATAGGAAATTCTGGATGCCAGAACGCTCAGCGGTCCAACCTCAATCACCTTACAGGTGCTGAATTTAAATGCATCTTTCGATACATCATGTGAAGTTATGGCTGCGAGAATCTCGCGGGCCTTTGGACCCCAAATTCCAATGGTTGTGTAGTTGGAGGTCAGATCTACAATCTGTGCCGAACCATCTGCCGGTAACTGATCCTTAAACCACTTCTTATCTGCCATGCCGTGTGCGCCACCAGTCACGACGCGGAAATGGTCTGCGCCTAAACGCATAATGGTTAAGTCTGACTTGAAGCCGCCGTGGATTCCCAGAACTGGCGTGTAAACAACACGACCGATCGCAACATCCATCTGACGCAGAGCTACCTTCTGCACGAGAGCGAGCGCACCTGGCCCGGTGACATCAAAGATAGTGAAAGCACTGAGATCGACAACGGCAGCGGTCTCACGCATCTGTAGATGCTCGGCATTAATGATGGGTGACCACCAGCGAGATTCCCACTCCGCTGTACGTGGCATTACCTTGTCACCGAACTTTTCCACTAGATGTTTATTGGATTCATACCAGAATGGGCGCTCCCAACCGGCGGTTTCGTAGAAAACAGCACCGAGCTCTTTCTCGTGCGCATAGAAAGGAGAGAGTCGCACCTTGCGATTGCTGGACCATTGCTCATTGGGATGCACGATTCCGTACATCTTGTTGAATCCTTCATCGCAGCGCGCCTTGATGTGATAAGTCATCTTCTGATGTTCGTGGAAGCGAGCGACATCTGATGAGTGCAGATCGATCTCTGATTCTCCGAGAACCATCCATTCGGCGATTGATTTACCAAATCCTGGACCCTCTTTAACCCAGATCGCTGATGCGGTCCAAAGTCCCTTAACTTCAGGAGTCTCTCCAACAATCGGATTGCCATCCGGGGTGAGCGAGAGGATGCCATTAATCGCATATTTTTCGCGAACATTTTCATCACCGATGATCGAAGGCATCAGCTCTAAAGAGTGCTCATCTTGAATATCGAAATCTTCCTGTGTAAACGGAAATTCTGTTGGTGAGAGAGCAGCGGTCGCATTTGAAGGAATATCTTGCGGGGTATACAAAATTGGACGGTGCGCATACGAACCAACTTCTAACCCGGTTCCATGCTGCCGTTCATACATATTTGTATCCATGTCGCGAATAATCGGCCATTCGATATCGCCCTTTGTATCCTTAAAGAATGGGACCGGGCCAATATCTTTCATCTGATGCACTGCAGGAGTTAGAGGAATATAGGCGCCAGCCATCGCTGCGAGTTTTGGACTCCAGCAACCAGTCGCAATAACGACATATTCGGCTTCAATATCTCCATGGTCGGTACGAACTCGGGTGATACGGCCGTTTTCGACATCCATCCCTAGAACTTCAATATTTGCAAAAGTTTGTAGCGCACCCATGGCGACGGCTTCTTCACGCATAAGAGTTCCACAACGCAATGAATCCACAACGCCAACTGATGGGGTATAAAAGCCTCCCAAGATCACGGTCTCGTCGATATAGGGAACCAATTTCTTTATTTCGGCGGGGGTAAGGATCGCGGTATCTGCGATTCCCCACGAATGTGATGAAGACATCCGACGCTCAAGCTCCTGCATCCGCTCTGGCGTGCGAGCAACTTCAATTCCACCACACTCGGTAAATGTTCCACGCTCTTTGTATTGACGCATCGAGTCGGTGGTAATCGCAGTCATCTCTTTGGAATGATCGGTAGGAAAGATGAAGTTTGATGCGTGGCCGGTAGAACCGCCAGGGTTTGGAAGTGGACCCTTATCGATCTGCACTAGATCGCGCCAACCCAAGCGCGCTAAATGGTAAGCAACACTATTGCCGACAATACCCGCGCCGATAATTACGGCCTTTGCCTTTGCTGGAACTGTGCTCATAATCTTCCTTACTTTCTTTGGCTAGTGGCTTAGAGACTCTTGCGAATGCTTGTTTCAAATCCCTCGATATGTTCTTTCATCGCCTTAGCGGCGGCGATCGGATCATTGCGAGATATTGCTTCAAGGAGGGTGCGGTGTTCGATGACTGCATCTGCCAACCCAGCCACCTGATCTAGCGCTAAGAACCAGATCCGAAGTGCATGGCCGTAATAGTTGTCCAATGAGGAAGCCAAAAATTCGTTATGAGTACATTGATAAATATGGTGGTGAATCCGCTGATCTAAGCCAATTAATTTGGCCATATCTGGCAGACCTTTTATCGCCTTGATCTCATTGATCAATTCCAGAGTTATTGCGTGATCTGCTGCAGTGGAACGCAGTGCAGCTAGTTCAGCCGCCTTGATTTCCAGAACCGCTCTCACCTCGGAGATCGCCGCTAAATCTTTAACGTCTACGCTAGACACGAACATCCCGCGACGGGGATACACCTCAACCAACCGTTCATTAGCTAAGGCGCGCAGCGCTTCCCGAATCGGAGTTCGCCCGAAACTCAGTTTGGTCATCAATTCACTCTCGCTGATCAAAGAGCCGGGTTTTAACTCCAGCCGAATGATCATGGAGCGAATGGCGACATAGGCCTCTTCCGATAGCGATGAACTCTCGCGGGAGAAGATATGAATCGGCTGGCTCACAATGGGATGATATATCAGTCTCTGTCGAATAGATACACAAATTGTCGCCAAGATAGGCCGCTTTTGAGCCAATAGACTTCCGAAATGAGCGAGTACCAAGTAATGCGCTGGCGTGAACTTCCTTCGATGGTCATCGCCCGTAGCGGCCCGACCCAGATCAAAGTCGCGCTCCCAGCCAGATTCCAAGAGGCGATCGACGAGGCAGCCATGCGCCTGGGCGCTACCGGCGCCGATGACTACATCGCTGGGTGGGTGCGTGACCCATGGATTGAATCCACTGGAGAGCCAGACCAGCTAGCAGCAAGAATCACGGCAGAGCTAGAAGTTGAATTTAGCGAGGCAAAGATTGCCTCATTCCTTGACTCCCTCCAGAAAGCGGAAGATTAATGTCATCGATTTATGAGTTGTTAGAGAAATCAGCGCTCGCTTCAGATGGAGCAATGGGAACGATGTTGCAGGAGGCGGGGCTGACCGATGGTGGCTCTCCCGAATTATGGAATGTCGATCGGCCAGAAGAGATTGAGAAAATACTAGAAGCGTATGCCAGTGCAGGTGCATCCTTCCTGACAACAAATACCTTTGGTGGTACTCGTGGTCGCTTAGCCATGCATGGACTAGAAAGTCGAGTCGAAGAACTAAATAAGGCCGGTGCTGAAATTGCCCGCCAGGTTGCCAACCGCCACCCTGGAGTTTTTGTCATGGGAGATATCGGACCTTCGGGTGATCTGATGGAGCCGATGGGTACTTTGACTTTAGAAAGTGGCAGAGAGTTATTTGCGGAACAAATTCGTGGACTTGTCGCTGGTGGAGTCGACGCGATTCTCATCGAAACTATGTCGGATTTAGGTGAAGTAGAAGCTGCTGTCAATGCTGCCCACGAAATTGCTCCAGAGTTACCAGTGATCGTGACTTTGAGTTTTGATACTAACTTGCGCACCATGATGGGTGTAAAGCCCGCCGCTGCCGTAACTGCGTTGGCCGCAATGGGAGTTCGAATCATTGGCGCCAACTGCGGACGTGGAGTTGATGAGATGCTCCTCATCGCCAAAGAGTTGGTAGGCGCCCGGCCCGAAGGTGTTTTCATCATTACACAATCCAATGCCGGTTTACCAAAACTTCAAGGTGATGTATTTATCTACGATGGTTCCCCCGAAGATATGGCCGACTATGCCCGTCAGATGCTGGAACTTGGAGTGAACATCATCGGGTCGTGCTGCGGTTCAACCCCAGCACACACCCGCGCAATTGCATCTGCTCTCTAACCTTTACTTCTCTAACTTATCCAAGAAATAACGGATTTGAATCGCGGCTGCCGCACCTTCGCCTACTGCTGATGCAAGTTGCTTGGTAGATCCACCACGCACATCTCCTGCTGCGAATACCCCGGGTGCAGATGTATTAAACATCTGATCGGTGGCGACGAATTTGCGCTCATCTAGCGCGACCGATCCATTTAACCACTCGGTATTTGGGTCAAGGCCAATAAAAATAAATGCGCCCTTGGCAGCGTGCGTAGATCGCACTGACGTGATCAGATTTTCCAGTTCTACCGCCTGCAATTGCCCCTTTTCATTGGCGCTAAAGGACTGCACCGCCTCATTGAGTTTGACCGACATTTTGGGGTGGTTATAGACCTTCTCCTGCAGCAACTTCGAACCACGCAGTTCCGAGCCGCGCTCAATCACGGTTACATGGTTAGCAAATTGAGTAAGGAAGAGTCCCTCCTCCAAGCCAGAGTTGCCTCCCCCGAGTACAACAACTTCATCAACACCTTTGTAAAAAGGTCCATCGCAGGTAGCGCAGAAGTGAATACCAGCACCGATCAAATCATCTTCGCCATCGGCACCAGTTCTGCGGTAAGTCGATCCCGTTGCCACCAGCAGAACACGCGCTTGAACGACTGCACCCGTTGAAAGTGCAATATCTAACCCTGCGTAACCTCCGGAGTTATCGATCTCTTTAAATGAGTCAACGCCAACCGCTTGCAGAATTTCTACGCCATATTTCTTTGCTTGCTGTTCAAAGCGCCCCGCAAGTTCCGCTCCCCCAATTCCATCTGGGAAGCCGGGATAATTATCAAAGCGTTCAGTGGCGCCGGCCTGACCGCCAACAGAAGACTTCTCGATAATGAGAACTTTCAAATTCTCGCGCGCAGCATAAATTGCTGTGGTGAGAGCGGTTGGTCCACCTCCGGCAATAACCAGGTCGTAGGAACCCATCATCGCTTCACGAACTATGCCTAGTTTTTCTGCGAGCTCATCATTAGATGGCTCTGTCAAAATCGAACCATCAGGGAAGATAATCGTCGGAATAATGCGCTTGCCACCATTGATGCGTTCGACTTCGGCTTGCGCTGTTGGATCAGATTCCATATCAACCCAATCAAACTCAATACGGTGTTGACCGAGAAATGTTTTAGCGCGTTTGCAATCGGGACACCACGATGCGCCAATTACCTTAAGTTTCTGCTCCATGAATTAGCCCACCTATCCCTAGATTATTTCGCTAAAAGCAGCTCCGGTGCTGGCTACGTTGGCAAACAATAATAAAGCGTGAACTATTCCGCAGTGGTAGCCCAATATCTAGATAGATATTCCAAGATAATGGTTCATGATGTTTTGTACCAAAATAGAATTCTTTAGTACAATTTAGAAATGACCTCCTTATCAATATCGCAGGCTCGCGCCGATCTGGCTGATGTGATCTCTCGCGCCCAGAAGAAGCCAATAACAATCTCCAAGCATGGAAAACCCATCGCCATTTTAATTAACCCCTCGCTTTACCAGGCGATGCTCGAGTCGGTAGAGGAGTTGGAAGATATCGAAGCATTTGATCAAAGCATGGCTGACACTTCACCCTCGATCCCATGGGAGCGGGTAAAGAAGGATCTCGGTTTGCTTTGAGCCGCTACTCGGTTGAAATCCGACCCCAAGCTCTAAAGCACCTGCTCGCTATTCCAAATAAAGAGCGTCTACGAATAATCGGCGCCATCGAACTATTGAGAGATAACCCCATTCCTCCTAAGGCTATAAAGCTCAAGGGTCGAGAGGGTTACCGAATTAGAGTAGGCAACTACCGAATTATTAATTCCTTTATTGCAACCCAACTAATAATTCTTGTTGTGGATATCGGACACCGCAGAGAAATCTACTGAACCTCTTCGAGTTCTGCTGGCTCCACCGAGAGGCGCGGCAGGCGCTTTTCTAGCCAAGCCGGAATCCACCAGTTAGCCGAACCAAAGAGATGCATCAGGGCCGGCACCATAATTGTGCGCAACACGAATGCATCAATAAAGACCGCGGAGGCTAATCCAATACCAAACTCTTTGATGACCTTCTCGCCACCAAATACAAATGAAGAGAAGACGGTAATCATGATGAGCGCTGCGGAGGTAATGATTCGACCGGTCTCGGTCTGACCGACAATAACTGCCTTGCCATTTTCTTTTGTATGTAGCCATTCCTCGTGCATGCGACTGACCAAGAAGACCTGGTAATCCATTGATAGTCCAAAGAGAATTGCCAACATAATGACGGGCAAGAAAGCTTCGATCGGCCCAGAACCGATGTTGAGTAATTTCGCCCCCCAGCCCCACTGGAATACTGCCACAACAACACCAAAGGAGGCACCTGCAGCCAGAAGATTCATGACTCCAGCAGTCAACGGAATTGCGAAGCTGCGGAATGCTAATAGTAAGAGCAAGCAGCCAAGAAGAATGATCACGCCGATAAAGAGTGGCAACTTTCCACTAATGACAGTCGCAAAGTCATCAAAGATAGCGGTCGTTCCACCTACATAAATTGGGGTTGCGCTACCGGCAAGTGCCTTTGGAATCACCGTAGAACGTAACAATTTAATGAGATCACTTGTCTTAATATCCTGCGGCCCAGTCGTCGGAATAACTTGAAGCAGCCCAACAGTTCCGTCAGGTGAAGAAATGACAGGACTTACTAGAACGATTCCTGGAGTCGTTGATAGTGCGGCCGCAACAGTTTGCAGCGCAGCTTTATCTGCTGGCGTCTTGATTTCTGCAATTACCTGCAGCGGACCATTAGTTCCTGGTCCAAAACCCTTAGCCAGCAAGTCATATGCAGATCGAGTCGTAGTTCCCTTTGGATTGTTGCCTTGATCTGAAGAACCCAGGTGCAAAGAGAGATATGGAATCGACATAACCACGATAATTGCAATAGCGCCCAGTGCTAATGAACGTGGAGCCTTTGCGACGAACCGTGACCATTTAGCCCAAGAGCTCTGTTCGTGATCTTTAACGGTACCCGAATCAATGCTCTTGCGAGAGCGACGAGAGTGAACGCGACGCTTCATTACGCCAAAGAGCGCAGGGAGCAAAGTAAGAGAGGCCGCCATGGTCACTAAAACAGTTGTTGAGGCAGCAACTGCTACTCCATTAAGGAATGAGAGGCGAAGCACAAACAATCCCAAAAGTGCGATACAAACTGTTGCACCGGCAAAGAGAACTGCGCGACCAGAGGTATCAATCGACTTGGCAGCAGCTTCTTCGGGTTCAACTCCGTTAGAGATTTCTCTGCGATAGCGCGAGACGATGAAGAGTGCGTAATCAACGCCGACACCAAGGCCGATTAAGGAACCTAGGATTGGCGCAAAGCTGGCAATACCAATTACATGAGTAAGAAGAGTGACGATTCCAGTGGCGGTTCCCAGGGCTAGCAAGGCAACACCCAGCGGAAGCAGCATGGCAAAGAGAGATCCAAAGGAGATAAAGAGAATTACACCGGCAGCGAAGATTCCAATGATCTCGCCTGGGCTTCCCTTGGGAGCATTGAGCTGACCAACCGCTTGACCACCAAATTCAATTTCAAGATTTGAAGTTGTCGCGGCTTTACCTGCGTCAACGAGCGCTTGCACATCCTTGCTCTTCAAAAGACGAGCATTAACCGAGAAGTTCACGGGTGCATAGGCTGTCGTTTGATCCTGGCTGATCTGCCGAGCATTCATTGGTTCATAAGGCGAATTAACAGCCCCCACCGAAGATATTCCAGAGACCTTGGCAAATACGCCCTGCATCGCGCTCTTCACTGAAGGATCGTTGACGGTTCCAGTCTTAACGTGAAAGACGATGGTCTCGGTATCGCCGGCCTTTCCTGGAAATGCTTTACCCAGTAAGGAGAGCGCCTTCATAGAGTCCGTACCAGGCAGCGAGAAAGAGTCGCTGAAGTTGGAGCCCACCGATTGGGCGATGGCGGTGATCCCGAAGAGTGCGATCAACCAAAAACCGATGACATAATATTTTTTACGGAATGCGAAGCGGCCAAGTGCCTTCATGGGTCCCTTAATTATTTATGAGAAATTGTGAGTATCTAGACCTGAATTCTACTGGTCTGCGCTTAGAACCGCTGACCGACCAATATGAGTACTTACTGCGATCCCTCAGGCGCTTGAAGTCGATGCCGAATTATTCAAGACCAGCGCACGCCCCGACTCCAATCGTGCTACGGGCACTCTAAATGGTGAGCAGGAAACGTAATCGAGGCCTAATTCATGGAAGAAGTGAATACTGCGAGGATCTCCGCCGTGCTCACCACATACACCTAACTTAAAATCTGAACGTAGAGCGCGAGCCTGTTCAACTGCGGTATGCAGCAGAATTCCGACTCCCGCTTGATCTAATGATTCAAAGGGGTTGAAAGGCAATAGTTCAAGATCTAAATAGCGCGGGAGGAATGTGGATTCCACATCGTCACGACTAAACGCCCAAGTTAATTGGGTGAGATCGTTAGTTCCGAAGGAGAAGAAGTCTGCATAATGCCCCAGCCTGCTGGCAGTAAGCGCTGCACGTGGAGTCTCAATCATGGTGCCAATCGGAAAGTTCAATTTATGACCAGAGCCGGCAAAGGTCTTAGCTATTTCGGCTTCTAGAGATTCACGCAAATAGAGTAGTTCGCGTTGCGTTGCAACGAGAGGAATCATGACCTCGGGCTTCGGGTCATGTCCCAATTTCTTAACTTCCAGATAGGCATGCACCAGGGCGCGCACTTGCATCTTATAAAGCTCAGGAATCAGAATTCCCAGGCGTACCCCGCGCAGTCCGAGCATCGGGTTAGCTTCGTGCAACCGCTTTACAGCGGTAAATATTGCTTGTTCTCGCATGGAAATTTCTTCTCCGAGCGCTTCGGCTCGAGCCATGCTTGCACTGAGATCGGCCAGCGGAGGCAAGAATTCATGGAGCGGTGGATCGAGAAGCCGAATTGTCACGGGTAACCCGGACATCGCCATCATGATTCCAACAAAGTCAGCACGCTGCAGTGGTTCCATCTCGGAAATAACACCGCGTTGCACATCTTCGTTCTCGGCCAATACCAGTCGTTCTACATACGCGCGGCGCGGACCTAAGAACATATGTTCGGTGCGACAGAGCCCCACTCCTTCGGCGCCCAAGATCCGCGCACGAATCGCGTCCTCTGGGGTATCAGCATTTGCGTGAACTTTAAGAGTCCGGATCTCATCTGCATAACAAAGAATGCGGTCAACCGCCTTTACGACTGCTGATGCCTCATCACTCGATGCCGCAAGTCGTCCCTCCAAGTAAGAGGTAACCGGTGATGCAATCACTGGGATGGATCCCAAATATACATTTCCGGTAGATCCATCAATAGAGATGACTTCTCCTTCGTAAACCGTCAAACTCCCGCAGGTGAAGAGATTTGCGCGCTCGTCAACGGCTATCGCTTCAGTACCGCAAACTGCCGTCTTTCCCATTCCGCGGGCAACAACAGCTGCGTGCGAGGTCTTTCCACCACGGCTAGTCAAGATTCCTTCCGAGGCAACCATTCCCACCAGATCATCCGGGCTGGTTTCGCGCCGAACTAAAATGACTTTCTTACCAGACCGAGCCAGATCAAATGCGCGTCTGGAATCAAAGACGACTTCACCAACTGCTGCACCAGGTGAGGCAGGGATGCCAGTGGCAATCGGTTTGATTGAGCCAGATAAATCAAATTGTGGAAACATCAACTGCGCCAACTGATCTCCCGTGGTGCGGGCTAGCGCTTCGTTCATATCGATCTTGCCCTCATCCACCAGTTGCGTAGCAATTCTAAATGCGGCTTCTGCCGTTCGCTTTCCTACGCGGGTCTGCAGAATCCAAAGTTTGCCTTTTTCAACAGTAAATTCGATATCACATAAGTCTCTGTAATGATCTTCCAGAAGCGTCATAACGCGTTCTAGCTCTGCATGCACCACGGGAGATATCTCTCCGAATTCAACCAAAGACATTGTGTTGCGAATACCCGCCACAACATCTTCCCCTTGCGCGCGCTCCAGATAGTCACCATAACTTCCGCGCGCTCCAGTGGCAGGATCCCTAGTAAATGCAACTCCTGTTCCAGAGTCATCGGTGAGATTTCCAAAGACCATCGATTGAATATTTACAGCCGTTCCTAGATCGGATGGAATGCGTTCGCGACGACGATACAACTGCGCGCGCTCTGAATTCCACGATCTAAAAACAGCTTCAATAGATTGCGATAAATGTTCGTGCGGATCAGTAGGAAATACTTCACCTGTTACTGCTTCACAGGCTTTGATATACCCATCAGCCAGTGCCTGCAATCCAGCAACTTCTAACTCGGGAATGCCCGAGACTGAGTATGTAGCCAGTACCCGCGCTTCAATCTTGTGAAATTCTTCCGCTGGAACATCGCACACGATGCGCCCATACATATCTATAAAGCGCCGGTATGAGTCCCAAGCGAAGCGTGGGTTTCCCGTTTCTGCGGCCATGCTCTCTGCAACAAAGGGTGTCATGCCAACGTTCAACACAGTTTCCATCATGCCGGGCATCGAAAATTTTGCTCCTGATCGCACAGATACCAAAAGTGGATTTTCAGGGTTTCCGAATTGCTTTCCTACGGAAGATTCCAGAGTCTTCAGTGCTGAGTCGATCTCCAGTTGTAGTCCGCCTGGCATAGAACCAGATTTTAAAAACTCTCTACATGCCTGAGTGGTGATGGTGAAACCTGGAGGTACGGGAAGCCCAATACGTACCATCTCGGCAAGGTTTGCGCCTTTGCCGCCCAGCAAATCAGATTGGGTGCGGTCCCCGATACTAAATGGATGAACTAAATTCTCGGTCACATTATCTCCATCACGATGCCTAGTCCTTTTAATCCTATAGGATTTAAGTCGGCTGGAGTAGAAATTTATTTAAATCTTTGGTGGCGGGTGAAGGATTTGAACCTTCGAAGGCAGAGCCGGGGGATTTACAGTCCCCTCCCATTGGCCGCTCGGGCAACCCGCCAGGGCTATCTTTTGAAGCAGCCTGCGTAGATTACCCCATTTTAGAGAGAGCAAATAATCGAGTGGATTCGGCCTAAATCAACTGCAAATTACTTCTTTCCACCAGCATTTGAGAAGGCTTGTGCCTCATAGAGTTGTTGGTACAGCCCACCTGCGCGCACTAAATCAGAGTGGCGGCCACTTTCAATCATCTTGCCTTTATCTAAGACCAGAATCAAATCCGCCCGTTGCACAGTCGAAAGTCGATGAGCGACGACAAAGGTAGTTCGATCGCGCATCAATGTTTCAAGAGCTTGCTGAATTTCGCTCTCGGATTTTGAATCAAGAGCCGACGTGGCCTCATCAAGAATTAGGATCCGGGGATTTCTAATAAGCGCACGAGCAATTGCCAAGCGTTGTCTTTGACCTCCAGAAATTCTAGCGCCGCGCTCCCCGACCAAGGTATCTACGCCTTCCGGTAACTCACTGACGAAATCAAGTGCGTTTGCCGCTTTCAAAGCCGTGGTCACTCGCTCGTCGGAGACCGCACCGAGGCCGTATGTGATGTTATCTCTCACACTCGCCTCAAATAAAACCGATTCCTGTGGCACTACAGAGATGAATTTTCTAAAAGTTCGCAAATCAAATTGCGAGTAATCATTTCCGTCCACTGAGACAACTCCGGACTGGGGGCGAAGAAAACCAGTAAGCAAATTAATGAGAGTTGATTTTCCTGATCCAGATGGACCGACCAGAGCGATCATCTGACCGGGTTTAGCGTTCACACTGAATTTGCTGATTGCCTTTCTATTGCTATTTGGATACTTGAAAGAGACTCCGGCTAAATCAACGGCGCCGATTACTTCTGGCATCGCAGGCTTGTCGGCATTTTCTTCTACATCTGGGGATTCAAGCACTTCACCAAGAGAACGGATTGACGCAAAGCCTTTAGCTATTTGGGGCATAAGACTCGAGAGCAAAATAACAGAGCCAATCAGTTGCCCAAAGAAGGCGGTGAGAAGAACGACATCTCCGATCGTGACCCCGAATTTTCCTTTCAGAGCGCAGTAACTTGCCACGGCGAGACAGCAGACGTTGGCCAATTGGAAGGTAACCCACGCGAGGGCGTTGAATTTGGCGTTGAAGACATCGAGCTTTAGACCTGCGCGCTTCACATTGCCAAAAGAGGCGTACATGGTCTGCAAGGCGCTCTGTTCTAGACCATGAGCCCGTGTAATCGGCATCAAGGTGGTCATTTCATTGACGCGTGCCGACATCACCTCAATCTCCTCACGGAATTCTTCATTTCTGGCGCGAAGTCTGAAACGCAGCTTTGCTATAAAGATTGCAATGAGTGGAGCGAGTACTAGAAAGAAAGGGAGGAAAATCGGAACTTTTATGGCGGTGATGACTATTGCACCAACCACGCCGTTGATGGCAGTTGAGCCACCGTCCGATAAATTTCGCACCATCTGTTCGATATTTTCTACATCGCGAACAATCTTGGTCTGTAAGACTCCAGCGTTTGATCTTAAGTAGAAACCCATTGTGAGCTGCTGCATTCGCTCAACGAGGGCCGATCGGAGGCGGTTCTCGACCTCGCGGATCGCCTTGCTCTGCAACCTGACGTAGAGCAAATTCATGGGCCAGTTCTGGAGAGTTACTACGGCGAGAATTGCTACGTTTATCAGTAGTTTCGTGAGACTTTTGTGCGAGGCAATAATGTCAATTGTGTTCGCAGTTAAGAGCGGAATGACCCAGGTCGGCGAGTGCTTGATACTAAAGAATATGAATGCGAAAAATACCCGAAGTTTTTGCTCTTCAAAGAGATAGAGCAGGGTCCGGATTGGATTCTCTCCCACGTATCGATGTTCTACTTCATTAGTACGAGGGCGGCTTTTGTTCACAGGGCTACGTTAGACCAAATCAATTGATGGGGAATAAAACCGCGTCTAGCGCTCTTTTCAACTTCCCAGCCAAGGCCTGCGAAAAAGTGGCTGTCATATGGCCCGGATCGAAATAGGTCAAAATGTTGCCAATCACCACGGGGCACGGATCGGTTGGGCAAATCCACATTTGCGGCTTAATCAAGGCGATTGAATTTACTGCTGCGATCTGAGTTTCAACAGCAATCCAATCAGTAGAAATAGCCTGAGCGACCGGGGTGGCACATGCCAAGGTGCTATTTGGGTGTGCCGAAAGACAAACTAAAGGATCTTGAGCCAGCGCAGGCGTATCTGACATTAGAAGAACATTGGCCCCACTGCTCTTTAACTGCGTGATCGTTCTATTCATTCCTGCGGTGAAGACAGAGGTTCGATTTGTACCTTTAACGACCACACCATTTACCTGCGTTGCAAATCCCCCTGTAGATGCAACGAGGACCATAAAGGGTTTCTCCGCAATAATTCGTTGAATGGATTGCTTACGCCAAATCGGGCAATTCTCCATGAGCGTAGCCGTCGAGGGGTTGTAGGCGGGAATATCTGCTGCAGAACAAGCCGACATCGTCAGGGAGAGTAACTTCCAATGGTTCTCCTTCGCCACCTGATTCATGGCCGGAAACCAGGCCAATGCATGGCTGTCACCGAAGAGAACGACTTCGACGGTAGACGGCGTATCGCCATAAATGCACGGCATGGTAGATGCCCGCAGGTTCATTTGGGTATGACAACGATCTGAATAAGTAATTGGGCGATCACCTCCAGCGCTCAACAAATTGGGCTGCAGATTTACTGGAACTGGAAAATCAACTGTCGCGGGACGCGCCGGAACGGTGTTGGTTGGCGTGCTTTTAATAGTGATCGAATCAATCAAGTTCCGCGCTTGCGCAGCGCTTTCCATTCCGGGCTTTCCACGCAACTCCGCCGTTCCTGCATAGTTCGCACCGAAAGAGATTACGGCCAGCAACGTGGCTACCATGCCAGCTAGCGCAATATTGCGCATCGGTTGCAACGAAATCACAAATCCTTTTCGGAAAGGGCGCTCAATATATTTTTCTGTTAGCGCTGCCAAAACAATTGAAAGCGCAGCAAGCAGCGAGCGTTCCATTATCGAAACATGATTTCCTGCAATTACCTGTGGAATGACAAGCACGGGCCAATGCCACAAGTAGAGCGAATAACTGATTTTTCCAAGCAGTTGTAAAGGCTTTAATGCCAATAGTTTTGAAGGCAGCGTCATCTGCTTTTTTGAACCCGCTAAAATTATTGGAAGGCCCCGATCGTCGGGGTAAGGGCTGGAAATCCTGGGAATTTGAGTGGATCGCTCTGGGTGACCCCGGAGTAGAGAACCATCCCAATTCCAGCGAATCCCGTAATTGCAGCCATTGCGCGTGGCAACTTAACAGCCCATGGCGCCGCGCTTGCCAAGAGCGCTCCTAAAATTAATTCCCAAGCCCTAGTGGGGAAGGAGAAGAAGGCCCACGGTTGATTCTTCGGGAGTAGCCAGTTCGCAAAGGCAAGCGAGGATGCAAAGAAAATCAAGGAAAGAACGAAAACTTTAAGCACTTGGTCTTTTTTACGGATTGTTGCCAGCGCCAAGAGAAGGGGCCAGAAGAGGTAGAACTGTTCTTCGACTCCTAGAGACCAGAAGTGCAGCACTGGGGAGGGAATTGTGGAGGCCGCAAAATAATCGGTGGCTCGTATTGCGAAATCAATATTTGAGGCATAAAAGCCGGCACTAGAAACATCCACGGCGAGCCCTGGCAATAGGAGCGGTGGGAACCAGATAACGGCGGCGGCGAGGGTGGCTAACAGCACGAAGAGCGAGGCAGGCAATAGGCGGCGAATTCTCCGAGCATAAAATTCTCTAAATTTTATCCGTCCGGTATGTTTTATTTCACGGAGCAAATTGCCGGTGATCAAATATCCGCTAAGAACAAAGAAGATGTCTACGCCCACGAAACCACCCTTGAAGCCGGGAATCGAAGCGTGAAAGAGAAGAACTAGCCCTACTGCTATTCCGCGCAGACCTTGAATATCGCCTCGAAATTGCGGGCTAGCGAGTTCCGGAGATTTATCCTTGCCCATGGTGGTCACGCGTGATTTTATTGCTTGCCTTTCTAATCCGTCCACAGATTTGAGATGACGAACGCATTACTTTCCTGTGATTCGGAACAAGTGAATCGGCCGGCCAGTAGTGCCATATTGCAGAGTCAACTCCAGTTGGCCATTTTCCACCATCTGCGAGAGGTACCGCTGCGCTGTGGCGCGACTTAGCCCCAATTCATCAGATACATCATTGGCTGAAACTGGTTTCTTGCCAACTTCTATAAATTTCATAATTGAGGCGGTGGTTGGATTTCTTGGAATTTCTTGAGAGTACCTTGGGATTCGTGGTCCGCGAATTTGAGCTGAAAGCCGGTCTAACTCTTCTTGGGATATTTCTTCGCTTTCGGAAAGCCGCTCCTTAGCAGATCGATAGGTCA
Organism: Actinomycetes bacterium; assembly: GCA_037128715.1. Classification (GTDB taxonomy): domain Bacteria; phylum Actinomycetota; class Actinomycetes; order Nanopelagicales; family Nanopelagicaceae; genus PALSA-747. Next base: position 57,637 of record JBAXVT010000001.1, on the reverse strand, counting down.
TCAACCGCTCTGCTAATTGCTTTTGATTGAAAGGCTTCATAATGTACTGAGCGGCACCTAATTGCAAAGCCTCCCGAACGCTTCCAGCGTCGCGTGCAGCGGTAATGATGAATACATCAGGCTTGGCATCACGAGGCAGTTGCTGCAGTCTCGCAAAGAGTGAGAGTCCATGTTCATCGGGTAAGTACAAATCAAGTAGAACTAAATCCGGTTTCTTTTCCAGTATTAAGTCGTAAGCGGAACTTCCGGTGTGTGCTTTACCAGCAATTCTAAATCCAGGGATATTCGAAACGTAGGCAGCATGAATCTCAGCAACGCGAAAATCATCTTCTACAATGACGGTAGAAATCATGACTCGCTACCCTTCGATTGCCCGTCTCGGAGCGTTGGAATCTGAACCCAGAAGGTTGCTCCACCTTCATTCATTGCGGCAATAGTCCCAGAACATTGGCGTACTAGTCTTTGGACAATTGCTAGACCTAGTCCACGATGCCCTGCCCCTCTCGATGGCTTCGTACTGTATCCATCCTCAAAAACGATATCTGGATTTGATTCGGGAAGCCCAGGGCCGCTGTCATGCACGGTTATGATCTTCGAATCCTGCTCAGCTTGATGGAAAAGTATTGAAACTTCCGCCCGGGGCGATCCCGAGGCCGCATCGATAGCGTTATCAACCAAATTTCCAATTACCGTTACCAGTGCATTTTGATCTATATGCAGATCATCGATCGGAGTTGCAACTTCAACAGTGAGTTTTACTCCACGCTCTCTGGCGACTGTTACCTTTGCAATGAGGAGCGCCGCAATGAGGGAATTACCTAGCTTTATATTCAAATCCTCCGCTAAGTTCGATTGGACGGATGCAATTTCACCCAAGAACTGTGAAGCATCCTCATATTTACCAAGTTCAAGAAGTCCATTCAAGACGTGAATTCGATTTGCGAATTCGTGCTGTTGGCTACGGAGCGCCTCTGAAAAGTTCTGAACACTCTCAAGATCTCGTAATAGTCCGACATGCTCAGTTCTGTCTCTTAATGTCACTACTGAACCAATTGCTCGACCCCTATATAAGACGGGACGCCGATTAATTAATATTGAAAACTTATCCGTTAGTACCTGAAAGTCGTCGGTACTTTCTACTTCACCAGTCAACAGAGATCTCAAACGTCCACTTGGAAAGACCTCGCCGATACTTTTACCAAGCACTGAGCCCTTAAAATCCAATAGCCTCGTAGCCTCGTCGTTAATTAGTGTTATTCGATTGTCGGGGGTGAGTGTGATTACCCCTTCTCGGATTGAGTGCAGCATCGCTTCACGTTCTTGGAACTGAGTTGTGACTTCTTCTAGATCATGCGAAAGTTTTCGGCTCCGTACAAATCGAACCAATAGTTCGGATAAGAGCAAACCGGCAACAAGTAACCCACATCCATAAAAGAGAAAAGCATGCAATAGGACTGATCCTTCATTCTTCAGTTGGCTCAATAGAATTCCAGCAGAAACCAACCCAACAATCTTGCCTGTCGCGTCATAAATTGGGGTCTTGCCATTAATCGAAACTCCCAGACTACCCTGGTCGATAGTCGTGTAAGACTTTCCTAAAAGAGCGGGCTGCTTCTCCTCGAGTTTCTTACCAATCATAAGTGGGTTCGGATGCGAGAATCTGATTGCCTTTGAATCAGCAATTACAATGTAGGAAGCACCGGTATTCATCCGAATTTTTTCCCCCAGAGCTGCCAGCTGGCCCTCGGGATCCCCAGATTTTAGTAATTCGGGAATACCTGGAATAGCCGCGGTGGCTTTTGCGATAGCTAGCGCGCGAAGTTCATCTTGGTTCTCTTGATTTGATTTAACCGAGTTATATGCAAGAACAAGTCCGAGCAGGACAGCGACAGTTATGGCGAAGATACGATTGCTAGCAACCCGTAGCAAAACTTTACGACTCCTCATATTCACCTCCTCGGCCTTTTCTACTTTAACACTGGCAATTCTCACGGCTGGTGCCCTGTTTGTCTGTAGTTAGGCTGTGAGATTAATGAGCAAAACGCAGATTAAGTTGCGAAATATCGGCTATTCGGCAGAAGCATTGTTTCTGGGGAAGTGGCATTTACCCTCACTCCATGAACAGTGGAAGTCCAGTCACTTTTGAAAATGTCTCTAAACGCTTTCGAACTCCGAAGGGTACTTGGTATCAAGCGCTGGCTGGCCTTGATTTTGAAGTCAAGGCGGGCGAATTTGTCTCGCTAGTGGGTCCAACGGGTTGTGGAAAATCAACTGCGCTCACACTCTTAGCGGGATTGGAGCAGCCAAGTATCGGATCTGTAAAAGTAAACGGCAAAGAAGTTACTGAAATTGATACTTCGACGGGTTTCGTCTTCCAGCATGATGCAACATTTCCCTGGATGAATGTCTACAACAACATTGCGGCCGGCCCCAAATTTCGCGGGTTGAAAAATTATGACGAGCTCGTCCGAACCTGGATCGGAAAAGTAGGACTCACTGGTTTTGAAAGTAACTTCCCGCATCAATTATCTGGCGGCATGAAGAAGCGGGTGGCTCTTGCGCAATCGCTCATTAACGAACCTTCATTGCTCCTTATGGATGAACCATTTAGCGCATTGGATGTACAAACTCGGAGCATCATGACAGATGAGCTCGTGACTATCTGGGAGACGACTGGGTCGACCGTCGTATTTGTTACCCATGATTTAGAAGAAGCCATAGCGCTCTCTGATCGTGTGATCGTCTTAACCGCCGGTCCCGCAAAAGTGAAGGCGGATTTCAAAATTGATTTGGTTCGCCCGCGCAAGGCTCGAGATATTCGTTTCACAGAGGAATTTCTAAAGATTTATCAAGACATCTGGAGTGTGCTCCGTGATGAAGTTGATATCGCTTATCAACGACAACTCGTGGCTCCCGGGAAGGGAAAGTAATCATGGCTGAAGAATTTCTCTCAGAAGCAGCGATTAAGAAGAGCCGTTCCAAACACCGCATCAAAGTGCATAGCCTCCAACTTTCACTTGCAATCTTTCTTCTAGGAAGCTGGCAATTGCTTGCGGATCACAAAATACTTGACCCTTTCTTTTATGGACGTCCAAGCGGAGTTTTGCATCAACTTGGGGTATGGATCAAGAGCGGGACGTCGATCGGCTCTCTCTGGATGAACGCTTGGGTAACCTTTTATGAAGCAACGTACGGATTCTTTGCCGGGGTAATTCTAGGAATTATCTTTGGAGTTTTTCTAGCCCGAAATCCAACTGCCGCAGAGATCTTTGCTCCATATATAAAGGTATCAAACTCAATTCCTCGCGTAGTTTTGGGTTCTATCTTTGTTCTATGGCTAGGCCTTGGATCAATATCCAAGGTTGCACTCGCCTTTGTCTTAGTCTTTTTTCCCGTCTTCTTCAACGCCTTTCAGGGCACGCGCGAGGCAGATCACAAACTTATCGCAAACGCGAAGTTACTAGGAGCCTCTAAACGTCAAATTACTCTCAGGGTGATTTTTCCTTCTGCTCTTTCTTGGATCACGGCATCCATGCATGTGAGCTTTGGTTTCGCGCTGATCGGAGCAATCGTTGGAGAGTTCTTGGGAGCACAGCGCGGATTGGGACTCTTGATCGCGACCGCACAAGGAAATTTCAACCCTAATGGTGTTTATGCCGCAATGCTATTGATCGCCATTATGGCTCTCTCCGCCGAATGGCTAATTACGAAAATGGAAAACCGCCTCCTCAATTGGCGGCCAACACAGGTTTCTGGTGCAGAACTCTAAACATCCAGAAAAAGGGAGCAAGATGAGAAAGACAAATCGACGAGTTGCAATCGCGTCTGCGTTTGTACTTTGTGTAACAATGTTAGTCGGCACTCCGGCAAATGCCACTGTACCTACTGTACGAATTGAAGTGGGTGGCCTTTCCAAACAGATCTATATTCATGCAATGCTCGCACAGCAGCTCGGTTACTACAAAAAGTATGGCATCAACGTTGTACTAACCGACGAAGCTGCCGGAGCAAGCGCTGAAAACGACATGTTGACAGGATCCGTTGATTTTGTTCTTGGCTTCTACGACCACAACATCGACCTTCGTATCAAGGGTAAGAACACAGTAAATGTTGCTACATTGTTGCAATCTCCTGGTGAAGTCGAGCTTTGTCGAAACGACCTGAAGAGCACTATTACTTCGGTCGCTGACTGGGCTAAAGTTCCTGGTGGTGTAAGTCTTGGGGTGACTGGCCTTGGTTCATCGACCAACTTCCTCACTCTTTCACTCGGGGCTAAAGCCGGTGTTCCACAGTCTGCTATGCATTCATTTGTTGCCGGTGCGGGTACAACCTTCATAGCGGCAATGAAGAACAAGGCGATTGACTGTGGGATGACGACTGAGCCAACTATCTCAGCTGTCTTGGGTCAAGGTCTTGGCTATGTCCTGGTTGACATGCGTTATGGCTCACTAACTCAAACAGCACTCGGCGGCCCATACCCAGCAACTTGCGTGTATGGACGCGAAGACTGGATAGCAGCTCACCCAGATCTGACTCAACGTTTAGTGGATGCGATGATGGACACGACCAAGTTCATCGAATCCCATAGCGCTGCTCAGATCGCAGCCAAGGTGCCTGCCGATTATTACGCAGGCACTGGACTTGATACCTATGTCACCGCGCTCAACAATGAGCTGGTTATGTACAACCCAACCGGCAAGATGCCATCAGCTGGCCCACGAAGTGTCATGACAATTGACGGGCGTGGAAAGTTAGCTTCTGGCGCTTGGACGGCTAAAGATATGAAGAGTGTCAATTTGTACGCGACATACACAGATAAATATGTAATCGCGGCGCAAAGAGATATTGCAAAAGCGACACGTTTCCCTAATTACTTCAGCACTGGTGCTGGAGCGCTCTAGGTATAACCAATAAAGTACCGAAATAACCTGTGGCTTCCCGAGGGGGTCGCCACAGGTTATTTTTATTCGCAAAACATATTCAACTATTTAAGAGCGGGCTGAATTGACCTTCTGCATATGATGCTTGCGGCAGAGAACTTCGTATCCAATTGTCTGTGGCGTTCCAACATCGCCTGGCAAGATTTGATCGCCTTCGGTGACCATTACTCCATTGGCCACGCGCGCATTATGGGTAGCGCGAGCGCCACACCAGCAAAGAGCTTCTACCTGCAAAGGAAGTACTCGGTCAGCTAATTCAATGAGTCGCTCAGATCCTGGAAACAACTTGGTACGAAAATCCGTCAAGATGCCAAAGGCAAATACATCAATACCCATCTCATCGACAACGCGGGAGAGTTGTTCGATATGAGCACGTTCAAAGAATTGAGTTTCATCGCAGATCACATATTCAATCTTGCGACCATTCGCTTTCTCGGTGGTGATGTATTCAAAGATGTCGAATTCGGGACTCACTTCATATGCCGTTGCCTGTAAACCTAATCGACTTGTGATTACACCGGTGCCACCGCGATCGCGGTTGGTAAGAATCAATCCTTCTAGACCTCGACTCTTGCGGTTGTGAGCAGTTTGCAATGCAAGTGTGGATTTACCGCTATCCATCGTTCCGCAGTAATAAATCAATTCGGCCATGCGAGAAAATTAGCGCATAACTTCGGAAATGCTAACCATTCTTCGTGTCCCGTTAACCTTCACTGCGACTTGGCGTTCTCGTCACCGTTAGAATGCCTCTGTGAATATTCTGGATTCTATTGAGCCGCACGGCACCAACTTCATCTCCGAGAGCGAACGTCACGGTACCGCTCGATCACTCTTCTGGCCTTGGGCAGCTGGCAATGTCTCGCTCCTCGCCCTCTCGTATGGGTCATTCTTTCTAGGATTTGGCATCTCGTTCTGGCAGGCCACGTGGGCCGCGATCATCGGTACCGTCGGATCATTTATCTTGGTGGGAGTTAGTTCTCTTGCTGGCAAACGTTCGAACGCTCCAACAATGACGCTCTCGCGCGCCGCATTTGGGGTCAAAGGAAATATCTTGCCCGGTTTTCTCTCTTACTTAGTATTTGTTGGTTGGGAGACTGTTCTCGTTTCACTTGCCACCCTTGCGGCGCAAACAGTCTTCGCCAGACTCGGACACATTAATCACAATTTGGCAGGGATTTTAGGATTTATCGTTGCTGCTGGGTTGACGGTCTTCGGTGGCGTCTTGGGTTTCCACACAATTATGCGAATTCAACGCTGGTTAACCAGCGCGACCATTATTCTCACAGCTGGGTACATCGCCTTAACAATTCATAAGGTGAATTGGCATATGGTGCAATCGATTCATGCCGGCAGCAAGGCTGGATTCATCGGAGCAATGATTCTGGGAATTACTGGTATCGGCCTGGGTTGGGTAAATTCGGCGGCAGATTATTCGCGTTACCTTCCTCGTAAAACTTCTAGTGGCGGCGTGATTTTCTGGACGGTCTTTGGCTCTTCGATAGTTCCAGTCATCTTGGTAATTTACGGTGCACTTCTCGCTGGATCCTCGCCTGCCTTAAGTAACGCCATCGCTTCCGATCCCATCGGTGCGCTTACAACCATCTTGCCTACCTGGTATTTGATTCCCTTTGCCGTCGTTGCAATATTGGGGCTAGTAGGAGGCGCGATCCTCGATCTTTACTCTTCTGGCATCACTCTGGTTTCAATTGGTTTGCCAGTGAAGCGCCATGTAGCAGCCTCAATCGATGCGACCATCATGTTAATTGGAACCATATATTTTGTATGGATCGCTCCGAATTTCAGTACTCCGTTTCAAGGATTTCTCATCACCCTTGGCGTACCAATCGCCGTTTGGTCAACTATCTTCGTTGCAGACATATTGATGCGTAAAGTTGATTACGCTGAAAGCGAGCTCTTCTCAACGACAGGTCGTTACGGAATCTACAACTTCCGATCCATCGGGCTCGTAATCGTCGGAACGATTGTCGGCTGGGGATTTGTCACGAACTCCTTGGCTTCATGGCTCTCGTGGCAGGGCTACTTCATGGGCCTCATTGGAGGCAAGAGTGGGGCTTGGGCTGGTGCCAACGTAGGGGTTATCGCTGCGCTGGTTATAGGCTTTGTAGGACACATACTCTTATCTCGTACCAGGATCAAAAAGCAGGAGGCACACAATGGCTGATTCAAGTTTCGATATCGTCTCTGAAGTTGATCACATGGAAGTCGACAACGCCTATAACTCCACCGATCGCGAGATCTCTACACGATTTGATTTCAAAAATACCGGCACCTCTATTGTGAAGTCGGGCGACAAATATAATATTGAAGCCGATACCGAAGACCGCGCTAAAGCGGCGCTAGAAGTCTTTAAGGATAAGTTGATCAAGCGTGGCGTATCGCTGAAGCACCTCGATGCATCCGCCCCGCAACTCAGCGGAAAGATCTACAAAATTTCTGCCGCCTTCAAAGAGGGCATCAAGACCGAAGATGCGAAGAAGATTGCCAAGCTCTTGCGCGATGAAGGACCCAAGACTCTCAAAACCCAGATCCAGGGTGAAGAGTTACGTGTTACGAGCAAGAACCGTGATGACTTACAGACCGCAATCCAAATCGTCAAGGACCATCCTTGGGAGTTCTCGGTTCAATTCCAAAATTATCGTTAAGCGCGGGTTATGAAGAATTATAAAGTTGGGCTGCTTTTAGGCATTGGGTCATATCTAATCTGGGGACTCTTCCCCCTTTATTGGCCACTGCTCAAGCCTGCTAATTCCATTGAAATTGTGTCGCACCGAGCGGTCTGGACCTTTGTACTCTGCATCATCCTTCTTCTTACCATGGGCAAACTTCGATCTACATTCTCCCTACTAAAAAGTCGGCGAATTGCACTGCGCCTGGCTATTTCAACCGTATTGGTCTCTGTAAATTGGTTGGTCTATATCTGGGGCGTCAACCACGGCCACGTCGTCGAGTGTGCACTGGGTTATTACATCAATCCCTTGATAATCATTGCCTTCGGCGTCATCTTGCTCAAAGAGAAGATGCGCAAATTGCAATGGGTCTCTGTCGGAATTGCAACTGTTGGCGTAATCGTTTTGACCGTTGATTATGGTCGTCCACCTTGGATCGCAATCGCCCTGGCCGCATCGTGGGGTAGTTATGGATTAGTAAAGAAGCAACTCGGTCTGGCGGCTCTCGATGGGTTGGCAATTGAGACAACACTTTCGCTTATTCCTTATGGCGGCTATTTACTTTGGATGGGCAACAAAGGAACTGGTCAATTTGGGCATCACCTAGGACTTACAGCTCTCCTCATGTTTGCCGGTGTGGCTACCGCAGTTCCGCTTTTAATGTTTAATAGTTCGACGAACACCCTGAAGTTCACCATCATCGGATTGCTTCAATACATCACGCCCTCAGTGCAATTCTTAATCGGTGTGCTGGTTCGCCACGAGGCAATGACTACTGGTCGCTGGGTGGGTTTTCTAGTTGTGTGGGTCGCTCTTATTACCTTGGGATACGACCTAGTTAAATCAGGAAGTTCTAGTAATAATAGTTTCGCAGAGTTCGATTAAAGCGCGTTTAGCAGCGCCATCGGGCAAACCATCAAGATCTAACCGGGCCTCATCCGCATAGCGATGCAGTAATTCTTTGGAAGTCTCCATCGCCCTGTGCGTGCGCAACGCCTTTAAGGTGCTGGCAACAATCACTTCGTCACTAATCGGGGCAGAGAGAATCTCTTTCAGAGCTGCATCTGCAGGATCTTGAGACTCTAGAACGAAGAGAGTGACAAGAGTCGGAACACCTTCGCGCAGATCGGTTCCTGGCGTCTTGCCACTTTCATTTGATTCTGAAGCGATATCAATTACATCATCGGCCAATTGAAAGACAACGCCGATCTTTTCGCCAAAGCGTGTCAACGATTCGACTACTTCAACAGGTGCTCCGGATAACAGCGCGCCAAAGCGTGCCGATGTGGCAATAAGTGAGCCAGTCTTATCGGCCACCACCGCGAGATAGTGATCGAGCATCGAAAGTCCCGCTGTAGAGCCCTGGGTCTCAGTTATTTGGCCAATTACCAAACGCTCAAATGTACGAGCTTGTAGCCGAACCGCCTCAGGTCCAAGATCCGCTAAAAGATCTGATGCCTTCGCAAAGAGATAATCGCCTGTCAAAATTGCTACCGTGTTGTTCCAGCGCGCGTTCGCGCTTTCGACGCCTCGGCGCAACGGAGCTTCATCCATAACATCGTCGTGGTACAAAGTTGCCAGGTGGGTCAGCTCGCAAACGACAGCGGCTTCAATGATTTCAGGGCGCTTGGGGTCTCCGAATTGCGCTGCTAACAGTGCGAGCAGCGGTCGCAAGCGCTTGCCACCGGCTTCAACCAGGTGACGCGAAGTTTCAATGACGAGCGGATAGTCCCCTTGAATTTGTTTAAGAAGAAGTTCTTCAACTCGTTTCATATCGGAGCGAATAGAGAGCTCTAGCTTTACATCGAGATGTGGAATTCCAAATGCCATGGATTACTGCGCATCCTTGAAGGCGATATGCACTGCAACGATTCCAAAGGTGAAGTTCTGCCAAGCGACACTTCCCCACCCGGCAGTTTGAATCTTCTCTCCGAGTTGTTCTTGGGTAGGCCAAGCCTGAATTGATTGGGCTAGATAGATATAAGCATCGGGATTGGAAGCTAGTTTGCGCGCAACCTTTGGCAAGAGCCCCATTAAATACTTCATATAAATTGTGCGGAATAACTTATTTGTGGGGTGCGAGAATTCAACAACGACGAGTCGACCACCGGGCTTGGTTACCCGCAGCGCTTCCTGCAAAGCCTTATTAACATCGTTGGTGTTACGCAATCCAAAAGAGATTGTCGTGACATCAAATTCGTTCTCTTTAAATGGCAAGTTGAGCGCATCGGCCAAGGTGAAGTGCAGGTCAGGGTGGCGCTTCTTGCCGGCATCGAGCATGCCTTGCGAGAAATCAGCCGGTATTACTTCGGCACCAGCGTCAGCTAAGGGGCGACTGGATGAGCCAGTTCCTGCAGCGATATCTAAAATCTTCATTCCAGCGTGCGGCGCGATGATTGCGGTTGCCTTCTTGCGCCAAGCCTTGGTCTGCCCCAGGCTGAGTAGGTCATTCATGATGTCATAGCGCTTCGCGACGCCATCAAACATCGAGGCGACTTCTTCTGGCTCTTTATTTAGATCTGCTGACTTACTCACGGGTTTATTCTTTCAATAGTAGGCTCGTATAACAACTTCAGACTAGTCCAAGACGCTTACAGCGACGGTTCGAAAGGGATAAAGATGTCGATTTCTTCAACTGCAACACTACGCGGTGCACTCATTACCCGCAGTACGGTTTCCACGCAGATTGCACTTGTAGTCGGCGGGACCGCCTTTTTGGCGCTCATGGCTCAGATAGCTGTTCCAGTACCTGGATCGCCCGTCCCTGTTACGGGGCAAACTTTGGGCGCACTTCTTCTAGGAAGTGCCTATGGCGCATCACTCGGCTTTACAACATTTGCCACCTATCTTCTCGTTGGATTTTTGGGAGCTCCAGTATTCGCATCAGGAGCACATGGCTTAACTCGAATCACAGGAGCAACTGGCGGATACCTCGTTGGAATGTTGCTCGCTTCTCTGATCACCGGTTACCTCGCCGGCCGCAAATGGGATCAGAAGATCTTGACCGTAATTCCAACGATGTTAATTGGAGATTTGGTCATCTTCTCTGCTGGCCTGCTCTGGTTACACCATTCACTACACGCTTCCTGGGCGACTACTTTTAAATTTGGATTTACGCCATTCATTTTGGGCGAAGTGATCAAGATCGCAATTGCCAGCACAGCGATGCCAACGCTCTGGCGTTTTGTACCAAAACAATAAAGGTACTTAACTTACCCCATGGCTTTGCGCATAACTACGGAGTTACTTGGCGATCACCCACGTCTGAGTGAGATTGCAACTGATCTGCCGCTGAGCGCTAGTTGGATACGTGGTTCCGATGGATTCATCGCATTTGGCGAATACAAATCTTATGTCGTCTCCGGAAAGAAACGCTTTGCTGATGCATCTGCTTGGTGGCAGAGCGAACTATCCCAATTGGAAATTAAGAATAATGTTCACGGAGTCGGTACCGGCCCCATCCTCTTCGCCTCTTTCGCATTCTCTGAAGATGAACCATCACTGCTTACTATTCCTCAGATTGTTGTGGTTCAGAAAAATGGGAAATCCTGGATCACCTGGATTGGAAATGGCCAGCCAGAATTTTCAAAACGCATAGTTGAACCAAGCGGATTGGAACTTATCTGGGAACAAGGCGCGCTTAACGACCGCGAATGGTCAGAAGCTGTTGAAGATGCTGTCTCAAGAATTAAAGCCGGCGATCTAGAAAAAGTTGTTCTCGCGCAAGATCTCTTGGCGCGCGCAGATAAAGAGATAGATCCTGCTGCCTTGATTCAATCCTTAGAGGCCGAGTATCCATCAACCTGGCTCTTCTTAGTTGATAACCTGATCGGAGCTACCCCCGAATTGCTGGTCCGCTTGAGCAAATCGCTAGTAACTTCCAGAGTTCTTGCGGGAACCATTCGCCGCACTGGTGATGAGGAGCGCGACTTCGCCCTGGCCGGTTCATTAGCAAAGTCCTCGAAGGATCTGGAAGAGCACGAGTATGCAGTGCGCTCCGTTGCCGAAGCCCTAGAGCCCTTTGCATCATCGACCAATGTCCCCGAGTCGCCTTTTGTGCTCCACCTTCCTAACGTCATGCACCTGGCAACCGATGTCACTGGCGTCATCAATGACACCGCGAGCAAGGTCGATATCTTCAAGTTGGTAGCGGCACTACACCCTTCGGCCGCTGTTTGTGGAACTCCCACGGACAAAGCAATGAATGTGATCAGCGAACTTGAATCTATGAACCGCGGAAGATATGCCGGACCTGTGGGATGGGTTGATGCCCATGGCGATGGAGAGATGGGTATTGCATTGCGTTGCGGACTGATAGCACCAGATCACAAATCGATCCGCGTCTTTGCCGGTTGTGGAATTGTTGCGGGATCCAGCGCCGAACAAGAGTTAGCTGAAAGTCAGGCTAAATTGCTTCCCATTCGCAGCGCGCTCACCAGGCTCTGAGTAATTTCTTTCAACCGTTCTGCGTTGGTCACTCGATTCGGAACTTCCACGATTACGAAGTTCAAACCGTTAGCCCTATGGATAATTGCATGAATCAGGTCAGATTCGCATTTGACTTTAGTTACCTGCCCGCCAAAACCATGAATTACCCGCTCTAAATCTAGATTATGCGGAGTTCCAAATATCTTCTCGAAGCCATCTACACCGGCCTGTGACAAGGTGTTGAATATTCCGCCGCCATTATTATCAATAACAAAAACAGTGAGATTAGCCGAGCTTGGATTTACCAGCGCGGAAATATCATGAAGGAATGTGATGTCCCCCATAATTGCAAATGAACGTTGGTATTTTTCGGCGATACCAAAGGCACAGGAAGTATTCCCATCTATTCCGGCTAACCCACGGTTTGCAAAGGTATGAATACCTGAACGGGGCTGGGCAAAGGCCTCAATGTCGCGCACCGGGCGACTGCTACCTACGAAGAGAGCGGAGCCATCTGGAATATTGGAGGTAATTGCAACTACCGCTGCTTGTTCAGACCAATCCAAGCGGAGAGCGTTCTGCGCACTCTTCGCTGCATCTCTCCAGAGCTTCAACCACTTTGGATCAGCGCTTGAATGGCCATCAGGAGGGTAGCTAAATATCTTGGCGGCTCTTCGTTCAGTATCTACTGTTAACGCGCGGGGATCAATTACAACGACATTTGCGCACTCATTAACTAGTGCGGCAATACTGCGTGAGAGTGTCGGGCGGCCAACAACGATGATCTCCTCAGGCTTAAGGGATCGCCGAATCTCGGCATCAGTCAAGAAGAGCGCCGCATGCGCAATACTCGTGGGGAATGAGAGTGGATCTTCGGCGATAATCGGCCAACCAATCGACTTGGCGTAGAAAGAAATACCATCGGCATCGAGTCCAGCGCGATCATGGCCGACGACCACAACTCCACGAGCCTTCGGATAGAAGACCTCGCTTGCTTCTCCCTTTGGATATTCCTTGGTGTGTGGCGCTAAACCAGCTAGCCAATCGGTGCGATCATCTGAGAGGAGCGGTTCATCAAATTGCATATTTAGGTGGACCGGTCCTGATTCCAATAAATCTGAAATACGAATCGATGAGGATATATCAATCGTCGAAACTGGCTCGAGTAAACCAACTTGTAGTGTCGTTTGATTTGCCCCTGTGCGGCGCAGATGAGCCGGACGATCTGCAGTTATGACCAATAACTTATTTGCTGAATGGTACGCCTCTAAAATCGCAGGGTGAAAATTAGCTGCCGCCGTGCCACTGGTACAAATGACTGCGACATAGTGATCGGAGGCTTTACTTAAGCCAAGAGCAAAGAAGGCCGCTCCACGCTCATCGATCCGTACATAGAGATTAACGAGTCCGGCTACTTCGGCCTCATGCAGCGCAATCGAAAGCGGGGCGTTGCGTGAACCCGGAGAAAGCACGAAATCCGAAACGCCGTTCTCAATTAACTGCCGGACGATATCGCGAGCTAATGTTGTTGAATTCATGCGCTCCGCCCCTCAATTAAATGTAAGACCCTAAGGATACGTTGCTTCCAATAATCGGCTCGCTCGGAGGGTGCGAGGTACCTCTCAAAGTCAGCGGGCTCGCGGCGCTTAACATCTATATAGCCATCTTCAACGAGAGTGGCGGGTGAGCAGATGTCTCCCGCAAAGAGCGCAACTGTTCCTAGTCCGCAAGCCAGGGAGCGATCCTTAAAAGAAGCCGCCAGCGCCAATCCATGCGAGATACCAATCCCAGTTTCTAGTGCACTCGAAATAACAACAGGTAGACCAAGTTCACTTGCAATCTTATGCGCGGCGGTAAAACCACCGACTGGTTGCCACTTCAGAATCGCTACATCAGCAAAGTTTGAAAAGTTAGTGAAGTCAGCGCCTAAATTCTTGCGTATTGATTCATCGGCAGCGATTCGAATCGGAACTTCTGGTTTAACTACCGCTAGCTCTGCAACAGTGAGGCAAGGTTGTTCTACGTAATCAAATACATTTCCAAAGCGCAGATGGTATTCCAGCAGATTGCTGATTGCTTGATCGGTACTCCAACCCCCATTAACATCCAATCGAATCTTCATCTCGGGATTGATTTCAAGCACTTCTTCAACGACCAAGGAGCCTTTCTCAAAATCATCAACCTTTATCTTCACGGTAGTACTTCCTGGAAAGCGAGTCAGAATTCCCCGCACCAGTGCGGGCTCCACGATAGGAAGGGTTGCATTGACTGCAATGCGGTCTCTATATAGCTCGGGCCAAGGGTGATGAGCAGCTTCTAACGCAGCTGCCATCCATACCGCTGCCTCTTCATCGCCATATTCCAGAAAAGGACTGAACTCTGACCATCCCGCGGATCCCCGAAATATGGCAACTTCGCGGATGGTAATTCCGCGAAATTTATTGCGCAGCGGTACCTGGAGAATCGATAACTCTGGACAATACTTTTCCAACATTGCTATGGGCGACGTGGGAACTTAGTGAAGTCGGGGTCGCGCTTCTCTTTGTAAGCATCTCGACCTTCTTGACCTTCTTCCGTCAAATAAAAGAGCAAAGTGGCATCGCCCGCAAGTTGTTGCACCCCAGCTAGGCCATCGTCGGCGGCATTGAGCCCCGCCTTTAGAAGGCGCAGCGCCATCGGTGAATGGCGGAGCATTTCGCGACACCAGGAAACGGTTTCTGCTTCTAACTCGGCAACGGGGACTACTGTGTTTACAAGTCCCATCTCCAGCGCTTCGTTAGCGTCATATTGACGACACATAAACCAAATTTCGCGAGCTTTCTTCTGGCCAATATGAGCAGCGAGCAATCCAGCGCCGTAACCACCATCAAATGAGCCAACCATCGGTCCAGTCTGGCCAAATTTCGCATTGTCGGCTGCGATGGTTATGTCGCAGACGACATGCAGAACATGTCCGCCGCCAACCGCCCAACCTGCAACCATTGCAACGACCGGCTTAGGTAATCTACGTATTTGAATCTGCAGATCGAGAACATTAAGTCGCCCGATTCCTTTCTTGCCAAGTGCATCGCTACCGATATATCCGTCATCGCCACGCACGCTGATATCGCCGCCTGAACAGAATGCTTCGGTGCCTGCACCGGTAAAGATAATCACTCCAACTGATTCATCATCGCGAGCGAGCGAAAAAGCATCTTGCAATTCGCTAAGGGTCTCTGGACGAAAGGCATTTCTAACCTGAGGGCGATTGATCGTGATCTTTGCCATGCCGTCGCCAACTTCATAAATAATGTCCGTGAATTTCTCGCCACCCGCGCCGATCTGCCAACTAGGGATGACACGACTGCCCGGTTCACGCTTAAACGGCTTGCTCACACTTACTCCTTTTGCAGCGTCGGAATTTCACTTCCGGTATCTCGTTCCAAGCCGATAGCCTACGGGGGCTATGGTTAATACGTCACCGCGCGAGCTGGTAGAAGTTCCCTCCACGTGGTCAATCCCCCACATTCAGGAGGTTCTGCACTCTGCGCTAGAAGGTAATGGCCCAGCACTTGCCTTCGCTCCCTCCCAATTTAGCTCCGTCCCCTCCGATGTGGCGATCGTAATTCCAACCAGCGGCTCCAGCGGAAACCCGAAAGAAGTGGCGCTGACGGCTGCGGCAATGCGGGCTAGCGCAGCCGCCTCTCACCATTTCCTCGGAGCGCAAGCGGGCCAGAGCTGGTCGCTGCTCCTGCCAACTAGCCACATCGCTGGCGTAAATGTTCTGGTGCGAGCGATCGAACTCGGAACTTCAATTGCCGAGAAGAACTTTGATTACACCTCGATCGTCCCCACTCAACTCTTTCGCGCATTAAGCGAAGCAGATGAACTCTTAGGCGACCTACAAAATGCGCAGGCCGTTCTGGTGGGTGGTGCGGCAATAGATCCCCAGCTCCTCCAACGAGCGCGTGATGCTGGAATCAACGTTGTAACTACCTACGGAATGTCAGAGATGTCAGGTGGATGTGTATACAACGGCCAACTCCTTGATGGGGTCGATGTTGAGATTCGTGCCGAAGACCGGATTGCCCTGCGTGGCCCCATGCAGGCTCGCGAGTATTTGGGAGCCGATCTTCCTCTTGCTGATGAAAAGGGATGGTTCCTGACCAATGATGCCGGCCGCCTTGAGGATGGGAAATTAATTGTGCTGGGTCGGATCGATGATCTCATCATCTCTGGTGGCGAGAAGATCTCATTGAACGCAATTGATGGATTTCTCAACAAGAACTATCAAAATGCTTTTATGAGCTGTGCCATCGCTGATCCGGAATGGGGCCAGCAACTTTGCTTGGCGAGTTCTGGCGCCCTTGATATAGCAGCAATCTCGCAATCTCTACGTGAGAATTTTGGAAATCATGCCGTTCCCAAATTATTCCTTGAAAATGCGCAATTACCCTTCACCTCGATCGGGAAACCAGATCGCCTGACGTTATCCCGAAAGTTTGAGATGATTCGACCATGAGTGAAAAAAATATCTGGTTAGCCGGCGCCCGCCCACGGACTCTTCCAGCGGCAATCTCACCAGTATTGGTCGGAACCGCCCTCATCAGGCGTGACCACCATTCAATCAACTTTCTCAACGCTATCTTGGCGCTACTAGTTAGCCTGCTTCTACAGATTGCAGTTAATTACTCCAACGACTACAGCGATGGAATCCGCGGAACGGATAACAATCGTGTTGGACCCGTGCGTCTTGTTGCCAGTGGGTTGGCATCTGCTCAAGCCGTTAAACGAGCCGCCTTCATCTGCTTCGCCTTCGCCTCATTGTTCGGAGCTATTTTGGCGTTCCGAGTCTCGTGGTGGCTCGTCCTGGTGGGCCTCGTCAGTATTCTGGCCGCGTGGAATTACACCGGCGGAAAGCGCCCATACGGCTACTCCGGTTTAGGTGAGATCTCGGTTTTTCTCTTCTTTGGACTGGTCGCAACTGTTGGTAGTTACGTTGTGCAATCCCATCGCATCTCATGGCAGAGTATCTTGGTATCAGTTCCGGTGGGAGCGCTTTCTTGCTCACTTCTTGCAATTAACAATCTGAGGGATCTGCCAAAGGATGTTCTCGTTGGAAAGAGGACGGTAGCCGTTCGCCTTGGTGATATGCGAGCCCGCACGATGTTGATCGCGCTACTAGTACTGGCACATCTGGCTGCTGTGTTAGCTGCTCTAATAACGCCGTGGACGCTCATCACTCTCCTCTTTCTTCCCATAACTGGGAAAATTGCGAGAGGAATTCAATCAGGGGCAGCAGGCGCTCAACTGATTCCGATGCTGGGCCAGGTAGGAAAGCTGCAATTATTCTTATCAACCGCTCTGGCCGTCGCGCTTTTGGTTTAACGAGTAAACTAAATCCCATGCTTGATGTTCTCATTGTTGTTGGTGGCCTGGCGATCTGGCTATTTGGGCTCTTTGACTGTGCCCGCACGGATCAAGAGCGTGTCCGCAACCTACCTAAGTGGGCTTGGCTCCTCATCATCATCTTCTTTGGTTCACTCGGAGCGATAGCTTGGCTCTTGATTGGTCGCGCAAAAACTGTTGCGCTACCTCGTCGTCGCCCTGGTCGGATGATTCCGCCCGATGACAATCCTGATTTTTTGAAGCAACTCTAAA
Source organism: Actinomycetes bacterium (assembly GCA_037128715.1). Lineage (GTDB taxonomy): Bacteria > Actinomycetota > Actinomycetes > Nanopelagicales > Nanopelagicaceae > PALSA-747. The sequence goes on along the minus strand of JBAXVT010000001.1, from coordinate 39,942 downwards.
TCTTACAAACCTGAGTAAGTGTGCAGGCCCGTTCCCCAAATATTTACCCAGATGTAATTAAAGAGGAATGTCGAACCGGCGAATATGCAGAGCCAGGCGGCACGACGGCCACGCCACCCCACCGTTACGCGTGCATGTAAATATGCGGCGTATGCCACCCAAGTAATGAATGCCCACGTTTCTTTGGGATCCCAGCTCCAGTACTTTCCCCAGGCAGATTCGGCCCAGATGGCACCCGCAATAACCGCAAAGGTCCAGAGTGGAAAGACGAAGGCGATCAAGCGATAAGAAAGTTGATCCAAGCTATCGAGCGTTGGGATCTTTTTCGCCCATTGCGGGCGCTCACCTTTGAGTTCGTAGCGTTCCATAATAAGAAAAGTTGCCGCGACGAGATTAGCCACGAGAAAGACGCCACCAGAAATAATGGCTGCCAATACGTGGATGGCCAACCAGGGCGATTTAAGGGCTGGAACCAATGGCGCGCTGGGTCGATAGAGCACCGTGATAGCAGTTCCCAAAGTGAGTAACACCGAAATAGAAACGGGAAGTCCAAGCCAGCGCACCTTATATTTTGCAAAGGCGAATAAGTAAGCGGCAGTTAACATGAGGGCGCCGGTTATCGAAAATTCATACATATTGCCCCACGGCACACGATGGGCAGATAGCCCGCGGGTTACAACCGCGATGGTTAATACTCCAAAGCCAAGGATCATCATGGCCGTACCGATGCGTCCAGCTCGCGCTGTCTTCTCAAAATCAAACTCGGTGCGATCGTTGCCTTCTACATTGCGAACTGACCAAGAGACCTCGATAGCATGTGAAAGAAATGCAATCGTGAAGATCGCCAAACAAGCATAAATCGCATCATTCGAAAAATATGCAAGATTGGTCGACGTCACTGAGTCTCTCCTCTAACTTCTTCAAGCGCCCGCGCTAGCGCTATGAGTTCTTCTTCAAGTCCTGGAATGCCATTCTTCGCCAAGCCCGCTATTTCAACATCATCGCCCACCTTTATCCAAATTCGGCGCTGGCGTGTAAAGAGTGAGATCAGTAACCCCAAGATCGCAAAGATTGCACCAAAGAGTGCGTACATCTTCCCAGGATCATCCACAATCTGCAGATTGACCCAAGCCTTCCAGCCATCGAAGGTGATAGTTCCTGCGCCAAAGTCATAGGTACTTCCGAGTGTGAGAGCTTTGAGACCAATCTTTGTCATCTTCGAGGTATTGAGCGAGTAAACAGATTGTGGGGTTCCACTATCTAGCCCCAAGTTACCTTTCCAGGCAGAGAGAACGAGGCGAGGATCGAGTACCTCGGGGTAGGTCGAGAAGATTCCGCGCGCTGCGCTACTGCTTGCCGTCGGTATAAAGGATGCGATGAAACCGATCTGCGGTGTCATATCGGGAATCTTGATAGCCCCTAAGGAACTTAGGTTCGCATCTTGCGGAAGAAATATGACCGCACCTTGAAAGGTGATGTGACCCGATTTATCGCGGACCGTTACGACGGGTGAGTAGCCATTTGCCTGCAGATAAACCTTGGTACTTCCTGAAGTCCATGGTTTATTGACCTTAATGACGACCTCTTTTGCGGCGGCACCAATCGGAGCGGAAATATCTGTAGTAAGTACATAGTTACTTGGTTGACCGGTAGTTGGAACATAAGAAGCGACAAAATTCTTAACGGTGAGGGAGAATGGAACGAGCGAACCCTGTCCCTGAAACTTTCCATAACTAATATTGTCGTACGAAGTGGGCGTGTTAATGAATCGATCGCCCACATTCAAAATCGCCTCGCCTTTCATTCCTAAAAGCCCACCTAGGGCGACTCCTACCAGAATCAAGATTAATGAGAGGTGAAATAAGAGATTTCCAGTTTCGCGGCTATAGCCCTTTTCGGCAGATATTGAATTGCCTTCGCGCCGAATTCGGAAGCGATGGCGCTTTAACCACACTTGCGAAATATCTAGGGCCCGTTCCTGATCCGTCGAAACGATTCGGTAGCCCTCCATGCGATCTAAATTTCGCGGGGTTAGTGGTGGTTTCTTGGCGATCGCGCGCAGATGCGAAATGGTGCGGGGTAGGACACACCCAATAAGCGAAATAAATAGCAAGAGATAAATTGCGCTAAACCAGGGAGATGCGTAGACATTAAATAAGTGGAGGCGATCCATCCATTTGGCCAAGGTGGGATCACTTGTGAAGTAGGAGTCAACTTTCTGCGGATTTTGGCTCCGTTGTGGAAAGAGTGAACCTGGAATTGCAGCTACGCCTAATAACATCAGCAGAATCAGCGCAGTGCGCATGCTCGTTAACTGGCGCCAAGCCCAACGCAACATACCTATTACGCCGATATTTGGCGTTTGGTTTTCGTTCGGCTCCATCAGACCACCGGCACAAAACTAGAGATCGAGGCGCGTAGTGAGTTAATAATCTGCCCCCACAAGCCAGTCGCCTGCAAGAACCCAATGATGATTAGAAATACTCCGCCAAAGATCGTCAAGAGGTTGCCACGCCTGGAGATGAAACGTCGTAACTTTGCCGATTGATCAAAGAATAAACCGACCACGATAAATGGCACACCGATTCCAAAGCAGTAACCAAGACTCAAAATTGCTCCGCGCAGTGCGCTGGAACTTTGAAAAGAGAGAGCTTGCACTGCACCCAGCGTTGGGCCAATGCATGGAGTCCAACCCAGGCCAAAAAGGAAACCTAAGAGTGGCGCCCCAAGTAAGCCGGTGGTGGACTTCCACTGCGGCTTAAATGAACGGTAGAACTTTTGATTGAAGAGAAAGACGGTTCCCATCAGCATGGTGAGAAGGCCGAGCACAATCTCTAGCCACCTAGAACCACTTGAAATCTTGGAACCGAGTGACCCAAAGAGCGCACCATAGCTAATAAAGAGGACTGAGAAACCAGAGACGAAGAGAATTGCGCCCAGCGCGGTACGCCCCTTGTTCTTCACATCGGTCATGCCCGCGGAGTAGGCCAGGTAACCAGGAACGAGCGGCAGAACGCAGGGCGAGAAGAATGAGATCAGACCAGCGATAACCGCAACTCCCAAGGCAAGCAGAAGATTGCCAGCAAGAATTTGATGAACGAAGAAGTTATGCATGAGGCGCATCCTTCAGAACTTTATCTATTAAATTCGTGAGGAGAGCGACAGTGACTTCACCACTCACGCGCGCAGCAACATAGCCATGTGAATCGATGATGAGCGTGGTGGGAATTGCATTTGGGACCAGAGAATTTCGAAACTTTGCTAGTACTGAATCATCGGTGAATACGGGATACGCGATCTTAAAGCGCTTTACAAATTGCAGGGCTGATGAGACGTTATCGCGCGTCAAAATTCCTGCAAATTGCACACCCCGCGGCGCGTATTTGATTGCGAAGTCAGAAAGTAGTGGAGCTTCGGCGCGGCAGGGCGAACACCATGAGGCCCAAACATTGAGGACGGTGACTTTGTTCGCAGCGAGCGCCATCGTTCCACTTTGAAGGGTCGCTCCAGAAATAATTGGCGCCAACTTCCGATCAGGGGCCTTTACATAAACTGCGACCCCATCGCCAGAGACAAATGCGTTTTGGTTGGCCGTTGATAATCCACCGCTAGAACAACCCGTTAACAAGAAGAGTGATGCAAATATAAGCAGCCCTAAACGTTTCATTTCTTCTCCGGCAGTAGGTGGCGTGCCGGTTCGGCATAGCTGACCCCTGCAATATCTCCCGCACCATCTAAATGAAAACTAGTGACCGAAGCCAGGGTGCATTGGCGCTTGCGTGGATCATGCAACATGCGACGACCTTCGACGGCGGAACGGAGAATCCAAATCGGAAGTTGATGTGAAACTGCGAAGGCATCCTTGCCGCCGGCAGCATCGCGAGCAGCGAAGAGCGCAGCTAACATACGAGCTACCTGCTCCTCATATGGTTCACCCCAAGAGGGAACCCAAGGGCGCGTCAGATGGCGCCAAGATTTAGGGTGGCGCAACACACCCGACCCCATCTCAAATCTCTCTCCCTCGAAGACATTCGCGGCTTCGATCAAATTCTCATCAGTGATGATCTGCAAAGAGTGTGCTGCCGCTAGGGGTCGCGCGGTTTCCTGCGCCCGCTGCAATGGCGACGCTAGAACAGCCCCGACCGCGAACTGCTTTGACCAGTCGGCTACCGCGCTTGCCATCTCCTGGCCGCGCTCAGATAGATACCAACCCTGCTGGCGCCCGTAAAGAATCTTCTCAGGATTAAAGACCTCGCCATGTCTCAGGAAATGAATGGTAGGACTCATGCCGTAAGCATAAAGGAGGAGGGCGATCGGGCCTGCGCGGGGGTTTGTGCCAGGGTGGCTAGGCTAGTGATATGGCGCTCCCCCTGAAGCGAGTTGCTTTCTTTGATGTCGACAATACCTTGATGAGAGGTTCTTCCCTTTTCTTTTTGAGCAAGGGGATGTATCAGAGGGGCTTCTTCACTAAGAAAGATATCTCCAACTTTGTGATGGCCAATTTGAGATACCGCCTCTCTGGAATTGAGAACCGGGAAGAGATAGACAAGATTCAAGGCGCTGCCTGCGAATTCTTCCGCGGCCACGATGTCGCCAGTATTGAAAAGATGGGTATTGAGGTCTACGACGAATATGTCTCCCCGGCTTTGTGGCAGGGAACCATCGAAATCGCCAATAACCACCTCGATCACGATGAAGAGGTCTGGCTCGTTACGGCGACTCCCAAGGATCTCGCCGATCTCATCGCCAACCGGCTAGGTTTTACTGGAGCTCTGGGAACTGTTGCCGAGGTCAAGGAGGGCGTTTACACCGGAAAATTGATCGGCCAACTTTTACATGGCCCAACTAAGGCGATCGCTATCAAAGCTCTCGCCGCGGAGCACGGTATTGATTTAGCCAACTCCTACGCGTATTCCGATAGCCACCACGATATTCCGCTCCTGGAGGCGGTGGGCAACCCCCGAGCAATTAATCCAGATACGCTCCTCCAGATACACGCCCTCCGCGAAGGGTGGCCTATTTATGACTTCCGCAGGATGCGAGCCTTGAAAAAGGTGGCGGCACCCTTACTTGGACCCTTGGTCAAGCTGAGAACCCTGGTATCTCCTCGAAGTTGGCGTCGCAGCAAGTAAGTAAACCCCAGTAATGTAGGGCAGTTATGTCTACCCCAGCGATCTCCTTCACCGAAGAGCTGCGCAATCGATCTGATGATGAGATCAAAGCGCTCTTCTCCCTTCGCCCTGATCTCATCTCCCCAGTTCCAACAGATGTGATGGCGCTGGCGGCGCGTGCTAATTCAGCGCCTAGTCTGCTGCGAGCCCGGGAAACGTTAGACAAGTTTCGGTTAGATATTTTGACTGCTATCTGCACCCTTGATGAACCAATCTCATCGCAACAAATCTTAGCTATTACATCAGATGATGCTGCGGGCGCCATTGCATCGTTATGGGAGATCGCCCTCATCTATCGCGATGGTGAGCGATATCGCGTGACATCAAATGTTCGCACCATCATCGGGGAATATCCTGCCGGCTTAGGTGTAAAGAGTTCCAAACCATTTGATTTTAAATCATTAGAAGCTGCCCCTAAGGGCGCTGTTGAAACCCTGGGGAAGATGGTCTGGGGTCCGCCTAAAGGGCAGATCGCCGATATCAAGAAGGCGCCGCCAGCAATCAAATGGTTATTAGAAAACAATTTCCTAGTCCCCTTTGATTCACAGACCGTACTGCTTCCACGCGAAGTAGCAATGCACTTTCGCGAAGGAAAGGTATTCAAATCCTTGCAGCCCAGCCGTCCCGCCGTGGTTGGTGTGCAGAGAAAGCAGAAGTCAGCGGATTTGGCTGCGATCGCGAATATCTCCACCTTTGTGCGCTGGGCTGAAGAACTTGGGCACAACTGGTCTGATGAACCACCTACCGCCCTTCGATCCGGTGGTTTGGGAGTTCGCGATCTAAAGCGCACCGCCGAGCACCTCGGTATATCAGAGAGTTGCGCTGCATTTGTTGCAGAGCTCCTCTACATCGGCGGCTTAATAGTTATAGATACCGATGATCAAATTCTGCCTACCAGCGCCTTCGATCTTTGGCTTACTAAAAGCATTGAAGAGCAATGGCATGCCTTGGTCACTCTCTGGCTAGAAACTTCGCGAGTAAGCGGTTTGATCGGCAAAAGTGATTCTAAGAACATCGCCGCGCTTGGTCCAGAGCTTGATCGTGGCGGAGTATCCACCCTAAAAAAGGTAATTCTTAATTTATTGCAGGACCATCTGGAAATCGATCCTTCGCTAGATTCAATTACAGGTGCACTCACTTGGATACTTCCGACGCGAGCTAATCGCGATTATTCCGAATGGATATTGCGCGAAGCAGAGTGGCTGGGATTGACGGGGCAGGGAGCACTTTCGACCTTTGCCGTAGCTCTTATCGCACGAGAAGAATTAGGTGTGGAGAAGGCACTTCCAAAACCCGTTGATCATATATTGATTCAGGCCGACAACAGCGCCATCGCTCCAGGTCCATTGACCTTGGAACTTGCTAATGCGATCGGAACTATTGCAGATATTGAAAGTCGCGGTGGGGCCAGCGTCTATCGTTTTAGTGAATCTTCGATTCGCCGGGGCTTGGATCATGGGCAGACCGGCGATCAGATCAAAGATTTCTTAAAGAGGATCTCTAAAACTCCAATGCCACAACCCTTGGATTATCTAATTTCAGATGTAGCAAAGCGCCACGGAAAATTGCGTGCTGGAAGTACAACGTCCTACCTGCGCTGTGAAGATGAAGGTCTGATTCAAGAGATCATGCACGACAAGCGACTCGAACATCTACGTCTGCGCAAACTCGCTCCACAAGTATTGATAAGCGATGTCGAAAATGGCGAGCTGATTCGGATTCTGCGAGATGGCGGATACCTGCCGGCCTCCGAAAATGAGACGGGAGTACTCATCTCCGCACCAAAGGTGAGGCGGGCCAAGGCGAGACCGAAACCCCCACGCGTGATCTCCGAACTGACTGCACCTGGTGAAACTTTGATCGCATCTGCGGTTCGCGCTCTTCGCGCTGGCGAGCGCGCCAGTTCTCACAAACCGCGCGAGGTCCCGCGAACCACCGCAAACGAGACCGTCGACCTCCTTCATCAATATATTGAGGAGCGGGCTAGTCTCACCATTGGCTATGCCGACTCCAACGGCGGGGTTTCCAATCGATTGATTGATCCACTCTCCATCTCACTCGGGACTCTGGTCGCGCGCGACCATGCCACAGGCGAGATCGCCCATTTCCGCATCCCCCGCATCACCGGCGTAAGCCCTGCCAACTAGGCTTACCCCATGACTTTCCTCGCTGATCTACAAGAACTCGTGGAGTGCCAATCTCCCAGTGAAGATCTCGCTGCCTGTAGCAATGTTGTTGAGTTAGCGGTGCAGATCGCCGCCAGAAACCTCCCCAGCGCAGCGCGTATCACCCAGGAAGGTGGTCGCCCCGTCTTCTGGTGGGGATCCCAGTCACCTGAAGTAGTCCTGCTCTGTCATCTCGATACCGTCTGGCCGACTGACTCATATCTTCCGCTCTGGCGCGTGGATGGAGATCAGATCTTCGGCCCGGGAATCTTCGATATGAAGGCCGGCTTCCTACAAGCCATGTATGCCATTAAAGATATTCCAAACGCCTTCGAAAAGATCGCACTCATCGGTACAACCGATGAAGAGGTTGGTTCGCATTCGTCTCGTGAGCTGATCGAACGTCTCGCTAAGTCTGCGAAAGCGACTCTCGTCTTTGAATCATCCATTGATGACACAGTCAAAATTGGTCGTAAAGGTACTTCGATGTACCGCATCACGATTCACGGCCGCGCCGCCCATGCTGGACTCGAACCTGAAAAGGGAATCAACGCAACCACCGAAATTTCACGAATTGCACTGGCGCTTGGTGCGCTTGAAAATAGCGCACATGGAACTACCGTAGTTCCAACGTTGATGCACTCTGGCTCTACCACCAATACTGTTCCGGCGACCGCCTCGCTTGATGTCGATGCGCGTTCCTTCCTATCTGCTGAACTAGATCGCATTGATGTAGCAATCAAGGCGCTGCAACCATCACATCCAGAAGCGAAGATCGAAATAACCGGCGGAATCAATCGAGCACCGTTGGAGCACGCTGCCACTGCAGAGTTATACGAATTAATTGAAAGCGTTGCAAAGAAGTTGGGTCTGCCTCCAGTAGGTCATGTATCAGTCGGCGGAGCTAGTGATGGAAATTTAGCAGCAGCCGTAGGTGGCAAAGTGCTCGACGGGCTGGGCGCGTCTGGCTATGGTGCACACGCAGCGCATGAACACATCTTTGCTAGTCGTATCGAGACTCGAATCTCGCTTATCGCGGGACTCATTAAGGAATTAATTTAATGGCCGATGGCCCACTGATTGTTCAGAGCGACAAGACTTTGCTGCTCGATATTGACCATCCCTTATCTGATGAATGCCGTAGGGCGATTGCATCCTTTGCCGAGTTAGAGAAATCTCCAGAGCATATTCATACCTATCGTTTGACCCCGCTGGGGCTTTGGAATGCACGTGCTGCGGGACTCGATGCCGAGCGCGTGGTTGATACCCTCTTGAAGTATTCGCGCTTTGCAGTTCCACATGCCCTGCTCATCGATATTGCCGAGACCATGTCGCGCTACGGTCGTTTGAGGCTGGAAGCTCATCCCGTACACGGCCTCACCTTGGTTTCCAACGATCCTGCAGTTCTGCGTGAAGTTACTCGTGGTAAGAAGATTGCCCCGATGCTGGGTTTGCAGATCGATGATGAAACTCTGGTAGTCCACCCCGGCCAACGTGGCTTCCTCAAGCAAGCGCTACTGAAACTAGGTTGGCCCGCCGAGGACTTTGCCGGTTATGTCGATGGCGAACATCATGAGATTGCCCTCAAAGAAGAGGGTTGGTCGATTCGCAAGTATCAGGCGATGGCCGCTGAAGGTTTTTGGCATGGCGGCTCTGGTGTTGTTGTTCTGCCCTGTGGAGCCGGCAAGACGATCGTCGGTGCAGCCGCGATGGCACACGCCAAAGCAACGACGTTGATCTTGGTGACTAATACCGTTGCCGCCCGCCAGTGGCGCGACGAGCTGTTGCGTCGAACCACTTTGCACGAAGATGACATTGGAGAATACTCCGGGGCAAAGAAAGAGATCCGCCCAGTAACGATCGCGACTTATCAAGTAATGACCATGCGTCGCAACGGCGTCTACTCTCATCTCGATCTCTTTGACGCGATCGACTGGGGTCTGATTATTTATGATGAAGTTCATTTGCTGCCCGCACCTATCTTTCGTTTTACCGCAGATATTCAGTCGCGGCGCCGCCTCGGACTCACCGCAACGCTCGTGCGTGAAGATGGCATGGAGGGAGAAGTCTTTTCTCTCATAGGTCCAAAGCGCTTTGATGTTCCTTGGAAAGAGATTGAGTCGCAGGGCTATATCGCACCAGCAGATTGCGTAGAGGTTCGAATCACTCTCACCGAAGAAGAACGCCTTAACTATGCAACAGCAGAGCAAGAAGATCGCTATCGCTTCTGCTCAACAACGCAAACAAAGCATAAAGTTGCGATCGCTTTGGCGCGAGCACACGCCGAGGATCAAGTTCTCGTCATCGGTCAATACTTGGATCAGATTGATGCTCTGGGTGCAGAGCTAGGTGTCCCAGTAATTAAGGGAGATACTCCCGTAAAAGAGAGAGAGCGACTCTTTAATCTTTATCGTAGCGGTGAGATTAAGTGTCTCGTTGTTTCTAAAGTTGCCAACTTCTCTATCGACCTTCCCGATGCAACGATTGCAATTCAGGTCTCAGGGACTTTCGGCTCCCGACAAGAAGAGGCACAACGTCTCGGCCGTATTTTGCGCCCCAAATCAGATGGGCGCAGCGCTCGCTTCTACTCGTTGGTGGCGAGAGACACGATCGATCAAGACTTCGCGCAAAATCGCCAACGTTTCTTGGCAGAACAGGGTTATGCCTATCGCATCATCGACGCCGATGAGATCCTCTCCACGGATAATTAAATTATCTAGTTCTAAGAGGTTTAAAGGGATGCGTTAAAGGAATCCCGAAATCGCACTGGGTTCACTGTAAAGAAGTCATGTTGGACGTGATCTATCTGAATTACGGGAACCTGCTCGCCATATTTGTACTCGAGATCAGCGTCGCCCTCGATGAATATCTCTTGAATTTCAAAGTTCAGTTCTTTCTGCAGAACTTCTAAGGTTCGCAGCGCCTCTTCGCAGAGGTGGCAGCCCATCCTGGAGTAGATCTGAACTTGGCGCATGGTATCTATCCTCTCAGAGGACTAAGATTTTTATCTATGCGAGCCAAAAATCTAGTAAAAACCCTGCTCGCCGCCCTCTTCCTATCCACTCTCTCCAGCATCGCCCCGGCGCAGGCCCTCACCGTGGAGAAGGTTCCCGCTCCCTGGGTAAATCTTTACCGCTCTGGAGGTTCGACTAGCGCGCCCAGAGTGAATACGGCAGGGCCGATACCTGTGGGCATGCAGGTCGGAATTCTGAGCAGCTTCAAAGTCAATTTTGTAAATGTTCCACTGCTGGAGCAGAACGCCGTGCAGACCGCCATCGATATCTGGTCAGACAATTGGAGTTCGACTGTTCCCGTCAATGTCGTTGCTAATTTTGTCCAACAGGGCACATCTGGGATTTTGGCATCAGCCTCCCCCGTTAGTTTCTTTCATAGTTTTGCTGGCGCTCCAGATTCAACACTGTGGTACTCGTCCGCGATGGCAAATGCTCTTGCCGGAAAAGATCTAGATCCAGCCAATCCCGAAATTTCCATCAATATTAATGCGACCATGGCCAACTCTTTCTATCTTGGTACCGATGGGAACTGCCCACCTAATCAGTATGACTTGGAATCAATCATCTTGCATGAAGTCGCCCACGGTCTGGGATTTCTCTCCAACGATTCTTTCGATCCCTTTTCACAATATGGAAGTATCGATCAGCCCACTGCATTTGACGCGTACGCTCAAACGCAAGATGGCGCCCGCCTCATGGATTTGGCATCGCCCTCCGCTGAACTGGGAAAGGCCTTTCAAAGTCCTTTGGTCTGGTCGGGAAAGAATGGCATCGCGGCAAATAATGGAATCAAACCGCGCTTATATACGCCCTCTCCATACCAAGCTGGCTCTTCGGTAAGTCACCTTGATCAAAATTCATTTCAAAACAGCGGCGCAGATGCGCTGATGTCACCATCGTGGCCGGCAGGTGCGGTTTTTCATACTCCTGGCACATTACTTCTCGGGATGTTCGCAGATATGCGCTTAAAGCCCGCTCCCGGCATCCCCGTAGGGATTCCCAATTCGCCGCGCAATGTGTTTGCAATAGTTGGAGACAGATCCGCCATCATTAGTTTTGATCCTCCGGATAACGCACGCACCGCGCAGGTTATTTCATACTTAATTGCCGTCAACGAAACTGGCGCTCGGATTCAGTCGGAAACAAGCCCGGTAAAAATTGGTGGGCTTAAAAATGGATCGCACTATTCATTTTCTGTAAGCGCCATCAACCAACTTGGCACCTCGCCGGCACAAACAACAAATGCAATATTCCCACAGGCACCATGGAATTCAACTGTTATGGATCCCAGCGCCGATGCAAAATTCTTGGCGGCAACCACTTTCAAGGGCGCACCTACCGTCGTTTACAGTGATGGCAAGGCCGGAGATTTAAAGTTGGCAAGCTGGAATGGCAAGGTCTGGATTAAGAGCATCATTGACGGCAACTCCAATCTGGGAGGTCGAACTAAAGATGATGTCGCCGGTAACATCTCGGTCTGCACCTCGGCGACCGGCAAAAATCAACGACTCAATATTGTTTATCCAGATCTTCTAAATAAACAGTTGCGCTTTGCCAGATATGACGGAAGTACTTGGACTTACTCTGTTGTTGACGGCAATGGAGCTGCAATCGTCAAATATTCCGACCCCAATCGCGGCCGCACATCAAGCGATGTCAGCGGGGCTAACGCCTGCGTGGATACACCAGATGGCGTGCAGGTTTTCTATCGCGACCAGAGTGAAGGCATAATCTTGGCAGCGCTCCAGCAGGGAGTAGCAATCGGCAAATGGGCTTACCAAGTTGTTGATGGAGACTCTATAAATAATGGTCGAACCACCGGTGACGTGGGATTTCATCTCAAAGCTGTGAATGTGGGACGCGCTATTTATCTACTCTACGATTCAGTGCTGCAAGTTAATAGGCAGAAACAGTCTTTACAGGGTGAAGTTCGACTTGCCACCCGCGCCAGTCCATACCCAGAAGATTGGAAATACACCGCCCTAGATAGCTATGGTGGAGATGTGGCCGTGGCCGGCTATGACGTAGCCCTGTCAGTAAATGGAAGAAATGTGAGTGGGGTTTGGATGGCGGCTAGCGGAATATCAATTCCAAATCCAAATCAATTACGCCTCATGGAAATTACCAGTTCCGGTCCAGTTATTTCCGCAAGCACAGATATTTATGGCACCCCCAGCGCACCGCTTAATAGCGACGGACTACATACGCTTTTCAACTGCCAGAACCGGTTATGCGCATTTAACAATGTCGATATGACTGTGTCACTCGTTACGGCCTCAAGTCTGACAAATACGTTAGGCGCAGCTTGGGTCACAATTAAGAAGATCCGCTACGCACTCGTTGGCGTTGGCGGCAAGTTGCAACTCTTTAAGGCAATCTAATTTTACTTGGTGTGAATGATCGTTAGAAGATATGTGCCCGAGCTCTGCGTCAATGCAACCACTCCGACGCCACTCTCGTATCGCAAGGAAAGTGGAACTCCACTAATTCCATAAACTGCTTTCATAGTTTTGGCTTTCAACGTACTCTTAATAAGCACGGTGGTCTTTTGATTTGCCGGAATTCCCGTAACTCCCTTAACTGCCTTTGCGGTGATGTAACTCTGCCAACCGTAAGCGGCACTTGATGTATTGAAAATCTGGGAAGAACTAGCGATGGCGGTCACCGTATTTTTAACGGTGCCGATCTTTCCTATTGGAGTCAGAGAGACCGCAAAGCCGGGAAATCCCGTCCTATTTGAAGCGCCCTGGATAATGTAATTAAGCCCTTTGAGTGCGATAGAGAATGGAATATCGATATCGATTAAATCCTTGGTAAATGTATTTTCTAGAAGCCCCCCACCACTTATCTCCCAGACCGTCAGGCGATTGAGCCCTGGCGCAGGGGTCGAAACCCCGGTCGCGATCGCAGATGAACCCGCTACCCAGATAGTTCCTGAGGCATCTACAAATCCGGCGGTGGCTACATCATCTCCCGGAGTGCCAAGCCGCAGCTCCCACAGTTTTACCCCCTGTGGATTGAGCGCCGTGACAAAGCCATCACTTCCTCCAAGAGTCGGTGACGAAACTAATGGCGAAGTGGTTGTTTCTACGGTGCCGATGAGAAAAATCCCGGCGGGCGATGTGAGTAGTTGGTGAACTTCATCTCCTGCAGAAAAATTGGTAGCAATAGTCGGAGGGAGCGCAATTAACGCTAGTGGTGGAACCTTTGTCGCTGCTTGGACCGGCGCTGCGATTATCAGTGCGAGCGCAGATCCGAGAAGGAGCGCTCTTTTCACGCCATTGCGCGCGAACGGTCGGCCGCCGCGTTCATAGCTCGAACAACCAACCCTTGTAAGTCTCCTTCACCTAATACTTTTAAACCTTCGTAGGTGACGCCCTTGGGGCTTGTTACATTTTCGCGCAAAGTTGTTGCACTCTTTCCGGTTTCATCTAACATCTTGGCAGCTCCCACAATGGTTTGAATTACTAAGGCAGTTGCGGTCGCCTCATCTATTCCCATATCCATGGCTCCAGCGACCATCGCTTCGACGAAGGCAAAGAAATAAGCCGGCCCAGATCCACTGGTGGCGGTGGCAGCATCCTGCAATGGTTCTTCAACCTCGATGCTCTTTCCCGCAGCGGCCAGGAAATCATTAACAAAATTTCTCTGGTCAGGACGAACCGCGCTACCAAAGGAGACGATCGCCATTCCCGCACCCAAGAGCGTTGGAGTGTTGGGCATGACGCGAGCAACTGCGGGTTGTCCTAGCCCTGATTCCAAGGTCGCGATCTTCTTTCCCGCCAGGAATGAGATAACCAATGCGCCGGCTTTCCGCGTGGGAGCAACTCTCTCCATGATGGTCTCTAAATCTTGGGGCTTAACAATGATCATTAAGACATCGCTGGTGGCAGCCATCTCTTCAATGGATGCAGGGGTGATTCCATAGCGCTCTACTATCTCAGCGCTGCGCTCTGCCCGGCGTACTGCAAAATTGATATGGCTGGCAGTAGCCCCCGCTTTCAGCAGGGCTACCAGAAGTGCTTCTCCCATATTGCCCACGCCAATGAGACCCACCTGGGCGCTCTTAAGATCGATCTGATTCACAGGAGTTAGCCTAGCCAATGGCGCTACCGAGGGGGCGATAGTGGGTCTGCTGCTGTCGCATTGCACTAGTAGGCTCTCGCACTATGCCAGAAGTTAAAGATGGATTTGCGCGTGATTTCGTGGAATTCGCCGACCCCGCAAAACCTGAGGAGCTCTTCCGTTGCGACCTGACCTGGCTTACCTCCTATTGGCAGTGCATTTACGGTGCCGGCTGCTGCGGAATTGATGCAGATAAGCCCGATGCTGGTTGTTGCTCCGATGGCGCTTACTACTCTGATGGCGAAGATGAAGAGCGCACCTTAAAGGTTGCCGAACGCTTGACTCCAGAGATGTGGCAATACTTTGATGAAGCCCAACCTAAGAAATCAAAGGGTAAGTTACGAATATCTGAGGTTGGTCTCGATGGAGATCGCAAGACGCGCAAGGTAGAAGATTCCTGCATCTTCCTCAATCGCAAGGGTTATGAAGCGCCGGGGTTCACCGGAAGTTTCGGTTGCGTCCTGCACCACCTGGCCCAGAAAGAAGACATTCATTTTGTAGAGACCAAGCCCGATGTTTGCTGGCAGCTACCAATTCGCCGCTCCTTCGAGACGCGCGAATTTGGCGAGCAAGAGATTTCCGTGACGGTAATCGGGGAGTACGAGCGGTTAGCCTGGGGCGATGGGGGCGCAGAATTCGCCTGGTATTGCACAGCCAATACCGAGGCTCATGTGGGTCGCGAACCGGTTTACATTTCTAACAACAACGAATTGATTGCGCTTATGGGCGCAGCAGGCTATGCCGAACTCAAGAAGCATTGCGATGCGCGAATTGAAGCAATTGCCCTGATTGCTAAAGAGAATAAGAAGCGCGAGTTGCCACTCTTCATCATCCATCCCGCCACGATCGGCGCACAGAAGTAAATCATCATGGCAAAAGCGCCGGTTAAAGATCCATTCCGCTGCAGCGAATGCGGCTGGACTTCAACAAAGTGGGTCGGACGCTGCGGCGAATGCCAAGCCTGGGGAAGCGTCGAAGAGATCGGCGCTCCAAAGCGACTCTCTCTAGTAGCAGGTTCGGTTTCGCAATCCGCGGTTCCCATTGGTGAAGTAAGCATCGAGAGCGCACGTTCGCGAACTAGTGGGGTCAGCGAACTCGATCGGGTTTTGGGCGGAGGCCTAGTTCCAGGAGCCGCAATATTGCTCACCGGAGAACCCGGAGTAGGAAAATCCACATTGCTACTCTCCGTTGCTGCAGAATCTGCGCGCGCCCAGATGCGCGCCCTCTATGTAAGCGGCGAAGAATCGGCTTCGCAAATACGCGTTCGGGCAGATCGCCTCAAGGCGATAGATCCATCCCTCTGGTTAGCTGCCGAAAATGACCTCGGCGCGATCATCGCCCATCTCGATGCGGTGCAACCAGAGCTCCTGATTATTGATTCGGTTCAGACCATATCTAGTAGCGCCGTCGAAGGCGCCCCTGGTGGCATCACTCAGGTGCGAGAGATCGCCGCCGCCTTGATTCGTATTACCAAAGAGCGCAATATCACCTTGATATTGGTCGGCCATGTTACAAAGGATGGATCGATTGCGGGTCCCCGCATTCTTGAACACCTCGTCGATGTGGTTTTAAACTTTGAAGGTGAACGCCACTCTCGCTTGCGTCTTATTCGCGCAACCAAGAACCGTTTCGGCGCTGCCGACGAGGTTGGCTGCTTTGATATGTCTGATATCGGGATTGTTGGAGTAACAGATCTCACCGGTCTCTTCACTAGCCGTCACTCTGAACCAGTGCCTGGCACGTGTGTAACCGTTGCCCTGGAAGGCCGTCGTCCGCTGCTCGCCGAGATTCAATCCCTGGTAGGTATTCCAGTAGCCGATGGTCGCGACTTTGGAAATGCGCGCCGCGTAACATCTGGATTAGATAACCCGCGTACCGCTATGACACTTGCCGTACTAGAACTGCGAGCCGGCATCCGGTTATCTGGTCGCGATGTTTATGTTGCAACCGTGGGAGGAATGAAGATCACTGAACCTGCAGCCGATCTAGCTGTCGCACTATCTGTGGCCTCTGCCGCCAAAGGGTTAGCGCTTCCCGCAGATTTAGTTGCCGTGGGCGAAGTTGGATTAGCTGGTGAGATTCGCAAGGTCACTGGTGTGCAACAACGTATCGCCGAAGCCGCTCGCCTCGGCTTTAAGCGCGCCATGGTTCCCGCTGGCTCCGATCTGAAGATTCCCGGTATCGAAATTTTAGAAGTCTCTCGGATCGAACAAGCGATCGCCAAGGTGAAGATCAACGAGTGAAGCAACAACTCGTTCTCGATTGGTTTGATCAGAACAAGCGCGACCTTCCTTGGCGCAACACCACACCGTGGGGCGTAATGGTGAGCGAATTTATGTTGCAACAGACCCCAGTCAATCGAGTACTTCCAATCTGGAAGCAGTGGATGGTCAAGTGGCCGACCGCGCTCGACCTTTCCCTCGCAAAAAAATCTGAAGTTATAACCGCTTGGGGGCGATTGGGTTATCCGCGCCGCGCACTGCGTTTATACGAATCGGCTGGAATTATTGCTCGGGATTTCAATAACCAAGTCCCGCGCGCGATAGAAGATTTGAGAGCCTTACCTGGCGTCGGTGAATATACGGCAGCGGCTATATCCGCCTTCGCCTTCGATGAACCAGAGTTAGTTCTAGATGTGAATATTCGCCGACTCTTTGCCCGCGTCATTGACGGAGTCGAGCATCCAACCCGCTCCTCCTCACAGATAGAGCGCAGGCTGCGCTATGAATTGATCCCTGCCGAAGGTGCCAAATGGGCGGCAGCCACTATGGAATTTGGCGCCTTGGTCTGCACATCTAAGAACCCTGTATGCGAGGCCTGTCCCATGCGACGCGAATGTGCTTGGCGCAAGGCAGGTTACCCACCGACGGAATTAATTCGAAAGTCGCAAGCCTGGGCCAGAACCGATCGCCAATGCCGTGGCACCATCGTGCAGGCGCTACGCGAGAGCGAAAAGTTATCGCAGATCGCACTCATGAAATTGTGGCACGACAACTCTCAAATAGAGAAGGCCCTTAAAACACTTATTGCCGATGGCCTCATAGAGACCACCGGCAAAAGTTTTCGATTAGCGAATTAGTTAGAGCTCGTTGCTGCCAAATCACCAGGTGTATCTGGCATGGTGGACTTAACAACACCGGTGAAGGTGAATGACTCTTTATCATCAGTGGTCACGACATCGACCAAGGTGATCTCCCCTGGCTTCACATCTCCAAAGAGAATCTTCTCAGAGAGAACATCTTCGATCTCACGCTGAATGGTGCGGCGCAATGGACGTGCTCCAAGAACTGGGTCATATCCACGCTTCGCCAAGAGTGCCTTAGCCGCAGAGGTGAGTTCGATACCCATATCCTTCGCGCGCAGACGCTCATCGAGGTTGGCGATCATCAGATCAACGATCTGAACGATCTCGTCCTCGGACAATTGATGGAAGACAACGATGTCATCAATACGGTTGAGGAACTCAGGGCGGAAGTGCGTCTTGAGTTCATCACTTACCTTCTGCTTCATACGCTCGTAATTTCCGAGAACATCATCAGAGTTATGGAATCCAAGTCCCATTGTCTTTGAGATGTCGCGCGTACCAAGGTTGGTGGTCATGATGATGACGGTGTTCTTGAAATCAACGACACGACCTTGGGAGTCGGTGAGTCGACCATCCTCCAGAACCTGTAATAGAGCGTTGAAGATATCGGGGTGAGCCTTCTCGATCTCATCAAAGAGAACCACAGAGAATGGCTTGCGACGTACCTTCTCGGTCAACTGTCCGCCTTCGTCATAACCGACATAACCAGGAGGTGCACCAAAGAGGCGGGAAGCGGTGTGCTTCTCGGAGTACTCAGACATATCGAGTTGGATCAAGGCGTCTTGATCGCCAAAGAGGAAGGCGGCCAAGGTACGAGATAGCTCGGTCTTACCAACGCCAGAAGGGCCGGCGAAAATAAAGGAGCCACCAGGGCGCTTTGGATCTTTGAGGCCAGCACGAGTACGACGAATTGCTTGGGAGAGAGCGCGAATCGCTTGATCTTGTCCGATCACGCGACGGTGCAATTCATCTTCCATGCGAAGCAGACGCGCAGTCTCTTCCTCGGTCAACTTGAATACTGGGATTCCAGTTGAGTGTGAGAGAACTTCTGCGATTAACTCTTCATCGACTACAGCGACGACATCGAGATCGCCCGCCTTCCAAGTCTTCTCTCG
The DNA here is from genome assembly GCA_037128715.1 of Actinomycetes bacterium. Lineage (GTDB taxonomy): Bacteria > Actinomycetota > Actinomycetes > Nanopelagicales > Nanopelagicaceae > PALSA-747. The sequence continues at coordinate 21,267 of JBAXVT010000001.1, read as the reverse complement.
TTCTACCTTCTCGGCGATGAGGGTCTTCTCATGATCGCGGAACGATGCAGCCTTTTCGAAATCCTGGGCATCGATCGACGACTCTTTATCCTTACGAGCGCGCGCGATCTTCTCATCGAATTCACGGAGCTCTGGAGGAGCGGTCATGCGACGGATACGAAGTCTGGAACCGGCTTCATCAATGAGATCAATAGCTTTATCTGGCAGGAAGCGATCTGAAATGTAGCGATCTGCCAAGGTCGCCGCAGCGACAATTGCAGAGTCAGAGATCGAAACCTTGTGATGTGTCTCGTAACGATCGCGCAGACCTTTGAGAATTTCGATGGTGTGAGTCAGTGTTGGCTCAGCAACTTGAATTGGTTGGAAGCGGCGCTCTAGCGCAGCATCCTTCTCGAGATGCTTGCGATACTCATCAAGGGTGGTGGCACCGATGGTCTGGAGTTCGCCGCGAGCGAGCATTGGCTTCAAGATGCTGGCAGCATCGATGGCGCCTTCTGCAGCTCCAGCACCAACCAAGGTGTGAATCTCGTCAATAAATAGCACGATATCTCCGCGGGTGCGGATCTCTTTGAGTACCTTCTTGAGGCGCTCTTCGAAATCTCCACGGTAGCGACTACCGGCAACAAGTGCGCCGAGATCGAGTGAATAGAGTTGCTTATCGCGCAAGGTCTCTGGGATATCTCCCTTAACAATTGCTTGCGCAAGTCCTTCCACGATTGCAGTCTTTCCGACGCCAGGCTCACCGATTAATACTGGGTTGTTCTTGGTGCGACGCGAGAGAACCTGCATCACTCGTTCGATCTCTTTCTCGCGACCAATAACCGGATCTAACTTTCCTTCGCGCGCTGCCTGCGTCAGGTTGCGACCAAATTGATCAAGTACCAACGAAGTGGTTGGCGTGCCTTCAGCTGGACCGCCTTGGGCAACAGCCTCTTTACCTTGGTAACCCGAGAGCAACTGAATGACTTGCTGACGGACGCGATTGAGATCAGCGCCGAGCTTTACAAGAACCTGTGCAGCAACGCCTTCGCCTTCGCGGATTAAACCTAAGAGAATGTGTTCGGTACCAATGTAGTTATGACCGAGTTGTAGCGCTTCGCGCAGTGAAAGTTCGAGAACCTTCTTGGCGCGTGGCGTAAATGGAATATGGCCTGATGGGGCTTGTTGACCCTGGCCGATAATCTCTTCGACTTGCGAGCGCACCGCCTCCAGGGAGATACCGAGGGCTTCGAGACCCTTGGCAGCAACGCCTTCACCCTCGTGGATAAGACCCAAGAGAATGTGCTCGGTGCCGATGTAATTGTGATTGAGCATGCGAGCCTCTTCCTGCGCCAGAACAACAACGCGGCGGGCTCTATCTGTAAAGCGCTCAAACATGGGGGCACCTTCTTTCTACTTACTTAGGATTAGCCTACCTGTAACGCGGATTTGCTGAGATTTATGCCCGCGCAGCTGAATTTTAGAGAATTCGCAGCATTCTGGTATTTCCCAGGGTGTTGGGTTTGACCCGCTCTAGATCCAGGAATTCGGCTATACCTTCATCGTAAGAGCGCAATAACTGCTGATAGACCTCATGGTCTACTGGGGTGCCCTCGATAACCTGGAAGCCATTTCTGCCGAAGAAATCCGTCTCAAATGTCAGACAGAATATCCGTGCCACCCCTAGGACCAGGGCCCGGTCGACGATATTGGAGATGATCGCATTGCCAACCCCTTTGCCGCGCATCTTCTCTAGAACAGCGACGGTACGAACTTCTGCGAGATCCTCCCAGAGGATGTGCAGCGCTCCGCACCCAACTACTTCCCCCTCGAATTCTGCAACGGTGAACTCTTGGACAGTTTCGTACAGCGTGACTGTCTCTTTAGCCAGGAGGCGTCGACCTAGAACATAAGCATCGATGATCGAATGAATAGCCTTAACATCTGAGGTGCGCGCCGGGCGAATGATGAGGGTCACTGTTCCTCCGGCTTAACGAGTGGGAAGAGAATGGTTTCGCGAATTCCCAGGCCCGTCAGCGCCATCAGAAGTCGATCGACTCCCATTCCCATTCCACCCATGGGTGGAATTCCATATTCCATCGCACGCAAGAAGTCTTCATCAAGGTTCATCGCCTCGACATCTCCCTTGGCGCCCAGCGCCGCCTGTTCAATCAGACGATCACGCTGGATAACGGGATCAATTAACTCGGAATAGCCAGTGGCCAACTCGAAACCTTCAATGTAGAGATCCCACTTCTCCACCAAGCCAGGGGTTGTACGGTGCGCGCGGACTAGCGGCGAAGTATCTACGGGATAACCACGGACAAAGATTGGTTCGTTGAGTTTGCCAGCAGATACATGCTCGAAGATCTCTTCGGCTAGTTTCCCTGTAACCCACTTGGGATCAACCTTCATTCCCAATTTCGTGGCAATTTTCTTAAGTTCATCCAGTGAAGCTTGGGGTGTAACAACTTCACCGACACCTTCGGAGATGAGATCGAAGAGATTCGCCTCGCGCCAACTTCCACCGAGATCTAACTCGCGACCGTCAGCGTGAGTAACAACGTGAGAGCCGAATACCGCCATTGCCGACTCTTGTACTAAATTGCGAGTGAGTTCTGCGATCGAATCCCAATCCCCATAGGACTGATAAGCCTCGATCATGACAAACTCGGGAGAATGGCTTGAATCTGCCCCTTCATTTCTAAAATTGCGGTTAATTTCAAAGACCCGCTCTAAGCCGCCAACAACGCAACGCTTGAGGAAGAGTTCAGGGGCGATACGCAAGAAGAGATCCATATCGTAGGCATTGCTACGAGTCTTGAATGGCCGAGCGGTTGCTCCGCCGTGCATCACTTGCAACATTGGAGTTTCAACTTCAATGAAGTCACGGGTTCCAAATGATTCACGTAGAGATTTCATCACCTGGGGGCGCAGACGTGCATTAAAACGCGCTTCCGGGCGGACGATCAGATCGACATAACGCATTCGCACTCTCGTCTCTTCCGAGAGCGGCTTGTGCTCAACGGGAAGCGGACGCAGAGATTTTGCGGCCAGTTGGTATGAGCTAGCAAGGATCGATAACTCACCGCGCTTAGAAGTGATGATCTCTCCGGTGACACTGACAAGGTCGCCGATATCAATATCACTCTTCCATTGATCCAAAACTTCAGCGCCAACTTTGTCGAGCGAGAACATCGCTTGTAATTCGGTGCCATCACCTTCGCGCAGCGTTGCAAAGCAGAGCTTTCCGGTGTCGCGTTTGAAGATAACGCGTCCAGAGAGGCTCTCAACAATTCCTGTCGCTACATCAATCTCCAGACCGGCATGACGCTCCCGAATCTCTTTAAGTGAGGCGGTGCGCGGAACGGCTACTGGGTAGGCCTCCCCACCACGAGCCAAAATCGCAGCGCGCTTCTCGCGCCGAATCCGCAATTGCTCCGGTAGGTCATCTTCAATAATCGGCTCATTCATAATCCGAGGAGTCTACCTTGCTAGTTATTGCCACTTGAATTTCGGTCAAAAACCATGGCCAAGCCCAGCAGAGTCAGATCGGGCTCGTGTGTATCAATAGTCTCGCTGATGCCGAGCACCAATGGAGCCAGCCCGCCAGTCGCGATTACAGTGGTTCGACCCGCCTGCGGATAGAGAATCTCCAGCTCTTCGATAATTCGAGTTACGAGGCCATCAACTTGACCCGCAAAGCCATAAATTGTTCCCGATTGCAGCGCTTCAACGGTGTTCTTACCGATTACGGATTTGGGTTTAATGAGCTCAACTTTACGAAGTTGGGCGGCGCGCGCCGCTAAAGCATCAACCGAGATCTCAATGCCGGGCGCCAAAGCTCCTCCAAGAAATTCGCCCTTGGGAGAGACGACATCGAGATTCGTTGAAGTTCCAAAGTCGACCACAATGCAAGGCCCGGCAGAGCCAAAGAGCGTATGAGCGGCCAGAGTGTTAACGATGCGATCTGCGCCAATCTCTTTGGGATTATCAACGAGCAAAGGAACGCCGGTTTTAATCCCAGGTTCTACAATCGTGACCGGGATCTCGCTGAAGTAGCGTGCAATCATGTTGCGCAGTTCGCGCAGCGTTGCTGGAACCGTGGAGCAGATAGAGAGCCCATCAATATTGATTCCATCGAGAAGGGCGCGATACTGCAGCCATAATTCATCGGCGGTGTCGCGCGGATCGGTCTTCACGCGCCACGAACGAATCAATTTATCGCCATCAAAGGCGCCTAGTACCGTGTTGGTATTTCCTACATCAATGGTGAGGAGCATTTACATTCCCATCCTTAGGTCGAGGCCAATATCCAGCGCCTTAGCCGAGTGGGTCAGCGCACCTACTGCGATGTAATCGACACCGCTCTGCGCATATTTCAGCGCATTGTCCAATGTAATTCCACCAGAAGCTTCTAGTTTCACTTTGCCTGCAACTATGGCTACGGCCTCTCGGCAAAGTTCAGGTGACATATTGTCGAGCAAAATCAGATCTGGATTGCCCTGCAATACTTCATGTAATTGTCGAAAGTCATCTACTTCTACTTCGATCTCTTTATCTGGAAATTTCTGGCGGACGAGTTCAAAAGCAGCCAAGACACCGCCAGCAGCAACAATGTGATTATCTTTTATTAGCGCTGCATCAGAAAGGGAGAGGCGATGGTTAGTACCTCCGCCCGCCTTGACTGCGGCCTTCTCCAACACTCTCCATCCCGGCGTAGTTTTGCGAGTATCTCGAATCTGGCAATTAGTTCCGGAGATGGCCTCAACCCAGCTCCGAGTTAGAGTCGCGATTCCGCTTAGGTGTGTTAAAAAATTGAGCGCTGTGCGCTCGGCCAATAAGAGTCCTCGGGTATTTCCCCGCGCTTCTAGGATGACAGTTCCCGTCGGAACAAACTGACCATCTGTAACTTTGAGTGAGACATTTGATATACCTACATAGTTAAGGACTGCAATCGCAACAGAGGTTCCCGCGACAACTCCCGGTTGTCGGTTGACGAATTCTGCCACGCTCTCTTGATCCGCGGGGATAGTTGCATGGGAAGTTATATCAACTCCGCCATCCAAATCTTCGGCAATCGCTAGTTCAATAAGTTTCAGTAGAGAGTCGCTCATGGTTTCACCACCTCAAAAGTTGAACTCCAAGTTCCATCTTTATCCAACCGTTGAATAATTCTCTTCTGCCATTCTTTGTGGGTCTCTAAGAAATCACTGCGCCAATGCGAGCCTCGCGATTCTTTGCGCTCCAAAGCAGAACGGACGATGGCAGTCGCTAGGAAGTAAAGGTTTGATACCTCCCACGCATCTACCCCAGGTTTATCTATCCGCCGCTTGCCGAGTTGCTCAAGTGTGGTGAGAGTCGCTTGGAGACTTTTCGTAGAGCGCATAACACCAGCGCCTTCACTCATTGCAAGTTGTAATGGAATGCGAATACTCGGGTCAATTAAGACGCGTTCTTCTTCAGAATCTTCAACTGGTTCGGTCTGCGCTGCTAAGTGGGCAGCGATATGTTCGGAGATACGAGCACCGAATACCAACCCTTCTAGAAGTGAATTGGATGCAAGCCGGTTAGCTCCGTGCGCGCCTGTGCATGCGCTCTCGCCGCAGACATAGAGACCGGGAACTGTGCTCTCTCCATTGAGATCGACGAGAACCCCCCCTGATGCGTAATGTGATGCAGGGGCAACGGGAATCAACTGCTTTTCGGGATCAATACCGTTAGCCATACATGAGGCATAGATCGTCGGGAATCGACCCGCAAAATCTCTAACGGAGGTCGCATCCAGCCACATATGGGGGACATGCGCCTCACGCATCTGGTTGAAGATCTCTTTTGCGACGATATCCCGCGGTGCCAGATCCGCCTGCGGATGAACCGCCGCCATAAATTTTTCACCTCTGTGGTTGAGCAGGATCGCTCCTTCGCCGCGAACCGCCTCACTAATCAGCGGTTGTTGCCCCGCCTGTGAGGTGTCGCGCCATAAAACGGTGGGATGGAATTGAATAAATTCCACATCTGCAACTGCCGCGCCGGCGCGTAAAGCGAGGGCCACACCATCACCCGTTGAGACTGAGGGATTTGTTGTTTGTGAATACACCTGTCCTAGCCCACCAGTGGCGATTACTACCGCACGAGCTAATGCGCGTCCAACTCCTGTACTTGAACCGGCTCCGATGACATGGAGAGTTACTCCGCAGACCTGTCCTTCAGCCGACTTTAAGGCGTCGATCACCAGAGCATGTTCGATAACTTCAATTCCAGAATCATTGTGGACCGCAGCTAATAATGCGCGTGAAACTTCCGCTCCAGTTGCATCTCCACCAGCATGCAATATGCGATTGCGATGATGCCCGCCTTCGCGAGTCAAAGCAATCTCACCACTCTCGGCCTTGTCGAAGACCGCGCCGCGCGCAATCAATTTCCGAACGGCTTCGGGGCCTTCGGTAACTAAAACGTTGACCGCATCAATATCGCAGAGACCAGCACCAGCAATCAAAGTGTCTTCTCGATGCTCCTCTGGCGTATCTCCTGGTCCGAGCGCCGCAGCAATTCCGCCCTGTGCCCATTTAGTAGAACCTTCATCGATCAGCGCTTTTGTTACCAACAAGACGGAGAGATTGGCGGCACGGGCATTAAGAGCAGTAGTTAATCCAGCGACCCCGGATCCGATCACGATTACGTCGGCGCGGGTCGTCCATCCTGGAGCCCCCGCGAACAACTTCATCGACCACTTCCCATACGCATATTGTCGATCAATCGGACCCCATTTACCCAACCAGCGATAATTCCACGCGGGAATTGGGTCTCCGGAAGTGCTAATTCGAAGGTCACTTCATCAATTACCTCGGCGTAATCGACCTCAAAATTCGGTTCAGTAGCCAATATTCGAAGCATCGACTCTCTATCGCCAGAGCGCAGAGCCCGACTAATAACCAATGCAGTTCGTCGACCCTCAGGCGTGAGTTGAATATTTCGCGAAGAGAGAGCAAGTCCATCGTTATCACGGACCGTTGGAACTGCAACGATTTCTATCGGAAGATTGTTCTCTTTGACCCATCTCTTGATAATAAATAACTGCTGGAAATCTTTTTCTCCGAAGATCGCGTAGTTGGGTTTCACATAATTAAAGAGTCTGTTTACGACAGTCAGTACCCCATCAAAATGTCCAACGCGGTAGCGACCCTCAAATACTTCTCCCAAAGTACCGGCAGAAATCTTGGCAATCTCTCCCGGGTAAATATCATCGTAAGTCGGAGCCCAAACCCGTGTGGCTCCCGCGGCTAGCGCTTTCTCTGTATCGCCAGCGAGATCGCGCGGATAATTAGAAAGATCTGTGGCGTTCTCAAATTGCAGTGGGTTTACAAATACCGAAACAATTACTGACTCACTTAATTCAAGACCGCGTTTAATCAACTCTAAGTGGCCAGCGTGAAGCGCACCCATAGTGGGTACAAGCGCGATGGAATCTTGCATGGTGCTCCAGTCCTTTCGGGGTACCGGGCTAATGGGAAAAGTTTACTCCTTCAGCGCAGCGATGAGATCTCGAATAGATCCATGGCCGGCCAAGGTGGCACCTGGTTCAATCTCAAACCATGGTTCTAGGACAAAGGAGCGCTCATGTGCCCGCGGATGTGGAAGCTCTAAATGTGGTTCTTGAATCACGAGATCCCCACAGGCGATCAGGTCAAGGTCGAGAGTACGCGGCCCCCAGTGGACCTCTCGAGTGCGGCCAGCGAGGACTTCAATTTCTTGCATTGCGACCAGGAGATCAAGCGGATCCATCTCACTCTCCCCCACGATAACTGCATTCAAGAAGTCATCTTGCTTAGGTCCACCCACCGCGGCGGTCTTATAAAAACTAGAGACCGCTCTGATCTCAATGCTCTTGCCCAGTTCATCGATCGCATGGTGCAGATGAGAGTTGGTGTCGCCCATATTAGATCCGAGCGCGATTACAACTTTCATACGGAACGCTTAATGCGTACCGCGATATCGGTGACTGGAACACCTACAGATGCATATGGCTTGTGGACCACTACTTCCACGGCCTTGAGTGGATAGGTGCGCAAGAGTTCGGATGCGATGATGTGGGCCAGGTGCTCAATCAAATTAACTGGCTCCCCAACAATAAACTCATGTACGAGCTTCGCCACCTTGGAATAATCGACAGCATCGGTTATCGCATCGGATCTTGAAGCGGTCTTATTCTCTAATTCGAGCCTTACATCCACCGAAAAATTTTGACCGTTTTCCCGCTCGAAATCGAAGAGGCCGTGATAACCAAAACCAGAGATTCCTTTAATCTCGATATAGTCGCTCATCCCCACAACTCCTTCACTACCTTGATGGCATCGACGTGAGGTTTCACGCTATGTGTTCGTACCGCCCATACTCCCTTGCGCGCCATCTCCGTTGTAAGGGCGATGGTGGCAAAATCCCGATCATCTGGATTCTCTGCGCTAACTAAATCACCTAAGAAGCGTTTGCGCGAGACCCCTAGCAAAAGTGGGTAGCCCAATAATTGCAGGCGATCGATATTCCGCAACAACTCCCAGTTCTGTTCTCCGTTCTTGGCGAAGCCAATTCCCGGATCAAGGATAATCTGTTCTGGTTTGACCCCTTGTGCGATAAGGGCGCTCACGCGTTCTTCTAGCTCCTGCCTAACCTCTTGCACCACATCCTTATAAATAGCTCGCGCTTGCATATCTCGAGATTCCCCGCGCGAATGCATTGCTATGTACTGAATTGTGGGGTTGGCGGCGATCAGCGGAGCCATCTGCGGGTCGGAGGCTCCGGCGCTAATATCGTTGACGATAGTTGCACCTGCTCCTATCGCCAATTTGGCAATCTCTGCTCTGGTGGTGTCGATGCTGATTGTGGCACCGAGTTCTTTAAGGGCAACGATCACCGGGATAGTGCGATCGCGCTCTTCTTCAAAGGAGATACGTTCTGATCCCGGACGAGTCGATTCCCCGCCCACATCAATAATGTCGACCCCTTGCGCGATCATCTCTTTGCAGTGCGCAATAGCCGCCTCAAAATCAAAATGTCTTCCGCCATCAGCAAATGAATCTGGAGTCACGTTGAGTACACCCATAACGAGCGTGCTCTCTTTTGGCGACATTAGCGATCAGATGCTGTAATCAGCGCCATTGCCTCGGCTCTGGTGGCGGCATTACGCAACTGGCCGCGTACTGCAGATGTTGTAGTTCGCGCTTGAGATTTCTTCACTCCGCGCATCGACATACATAAGTGTTCACAATCAATAATGACGATGACTCCTGCGGGCTTCAAAATTTCTACCATGGCATCGGCGATCTGAGTTGTAAGGCGTTCCTGCACTTGTGGACGGCGCGAATACAGATCAACGAGGCGAGCTAACTTAGAGATGCCAGTAATGCGACCAGATTCGCCAGGGATGTAACCGATATGCGCTACTCCATGAAACGGGGTTAGGTGATGCTCGCAGTGCGAGAAGACTTCTATATCTCGAACTATCACTAACTCTTTGTGGCCAATATCAAAGGTGGTCGTAAGAACGTCTTCAGGGCTCTGCCACAATCCTTCAAAGTTCTCGCGATATGCCCGTGCCACTCGTGCCGGAGTATCACGCAATCCATCACGAGAGGGATCCTCGCCGATGGCTAATAAGAGTTCGGTGACTGCTCGCTCCGCCCGCGCCTGATCGAATTCTGCGCGTGCCTGTCCGTCATGCGGACCCATAGATACCGGAGTGATCTCGTTCTCCACGGTTAGGCCTCTTCTACCTTGGCAGGTACCGCTTTTTTCCGCGGTTTGCGCACAGGTTTTGCGACGATTGCCTCAGGATCTACCTGCGGCTTGGCAGCGACAAGTCCTACCGGTGGAAGAGTAGAAGGTGAACGATTTGGAGAGCCAGTCCAAGCGGGACGAGATGAAACCATTCGCACCTTGGTAAAGATGCGCTCAATGTCATCTTTGAGGAGGGTCTCGCGCTCCAGCAACTCGACAACTAACTCATCCAAGATATCGCGATTGGCGACGAGAATATTGAAGGCCTCTTGGTGGGCATTCTCAATGAGGTTATGGATCTCTTCATCAATAATTCCGGCGATCTCCTCAGAATAATCGCGTTGGTGACCGTAATCGCGACCAAGGAATGGATCGGCATCTCCGCTGCCAAGTTTGATCGCACCGATACGTTCGGTCATTCCATATTGAGTGACCATCGCGCGCGCCAGGTTGGTTGCCTTCTCGATATCGTTTGATGCACCCGTCGTTGGATCGTGAAAAATTAACTCTTCAGCAGCGCGACCGCCGAGAGAGTACGAAAGTTGATCGAGCATCTGATTGCGCGTAGTTGCGTAGCGATCCTCATCGGGAAGAACCATGGTGTAACCAAGGGCGCGACCGCGTGGCATGATCGTAATCTTATGGACAGGATCGGTATTAGGTAGAGCATGGGCTACCAGCGCATGGCCACCCTCGTGATACGCCGTGATGCGACGCTCTTCTTCTGTCATTAAACGACTAGTGCGCTGTGGGCCAGCCATCACGCGGTCGATTGACTCATCGAGTGCCATCGTTGTAATAACTTTTGCATTTTCGCGCGCGGTGAGTAGCGCCGCTTCATTCAATACATTGGCTAGATCTGCACCGGTAAAGCCTGGGGTACGTTTTGCAATCTCGCCCAGGTCCACACTCTTTGCGATGGGTTTTCCTTTAGCGTGAACTTCTAGGATTGCTTTACGTCCCAGAAGGTCTGGGCGATCAACGGGAATCTGGCGATCAAAGCGACCAGGACGCAAAATTGCGGGATCGAGTACATCTGGTCGGTTCGTTGCAGCTATCAAAATGACTTGGGTATTTGCTTCGAATCCATCCATCTCCACCAAGAGTTGGTTAAGGGTCTGCTCGCGTTCATCATTACCGCCACCCATGCCTGCGCCACGTTGGCGGCCGACTGCGTCGATCTCATCGACGAAGATGATTGCGGGAGCAGCCTCTTTCGCCTTGTTAAAGAGATCGCGAACTCGGGAGGCACCGACTCCAACAAACATCTCCACAAATTCCGAACCTGAAATTGAGAAGAAGGGAACGTTAGCCTCACCTGCAACAGCGCGAGCTAGTAGGGTTTTACCGGTTCCCGGAGGCCCGTAGAGAAGCACTCCCTTGGGAATCTTGGCGCCAATATCTTGGTATTTCTTGGGATCCGAGAGGAAATCCTTGATTTCACGGAGCTCCGCGACCGCTTCATCGGCACCAGCAACATCTGCAAAGGTGCTCTTTGGAGCGTCATTTGTTTGTAGCTTCGCTTTGGAGCGGCCAAAGGAAAAAATGCGATTTCCGCCCTGCGAATTAGACATGAAGAGAAGGAGGATAAATCCAATAATCAGGAAGGGGGCGAAACTAAAAAATAGCGTCGCAATAAATGAGGTCGTAGGAACCTTTACATTCCATGCCTTTGTTGGTGGATTGCTGGTTAATAGTTCGGTGATTTGCTGCTCTTGATTGGCAACATAAGAAGCCACCAGATGGGTAGCCCCATTAACCGATTCACCACTCTTAAGAATTATTTGGATCTTCTGATCTTTATCCACGATCAAGGCAGATTCGACTTTATTTTGTGAAATTTCTGCGAGAACAGTTGAAGTATCAACGGTGGTGTAAGCGGCGCCGCTTCCAGAGATTCTCCCCAAGGCAACGACTAGTACCAGGGCCAGCACGATCCAAAAGAGCGGACCGCGCATCAATTTGCGAAGTCGCTTACGTGGAAGTTTTATCTTTTTATCTACCATTGCTCTTCTCTATTATCTTCTCTCGGGTAACGGAATTCGGATTGAATTAATTTCCGGTAAATCAGGAGTAAACGCCCTTTGCCAAGATTCCAATAAAATCAAGGTTTCGGTATTTTTCGCCATAATCCAAGCCATACCCGACGACAAACTCATTGGGAATATCAAATCCAACATATTTGACATCAACAGTTACCTTTGCGGCATCCGGCTTGCGCAACATGGTAAAGATTTCGACGGTCGCAGCTCCGCGCGATTGTAAATTCGATTTAAGCCAAGCCAGGGTCAATCCAGTATCGAGAATATCTTCCACAATTAAGACATGGCGTCCTGTGATATCGCGATCGAGATCTTTAAGAATTCGAACTACACCGCTGGATTTGGTTCCGGAGCCATATGAGGAGACCGCCATCCAATCCATTTCAACATGTCGATTAAGCGAGCGCACTAAATCTGCCATGGTCATCACAGCGCCTTTAAGAATTCCAATGACTAGGAGATCGCGATCGACGTAATCACTCTCGATCTGCAGCGCGAGCTCTTTTAAGCGGGTTTGGATTTCTGGGGCCGTAACTATGACGCGATCGATATCTGCGCCTGCGGTGCTTAAATCCACGATGCTCCTTTTTTAGATCTGCTGTAAGAGCGAAAGTCTGCCCGAAATTCGAGCCACCTTCACACCACCGGGGAGGGAAATCTCCCCCTGGCCGTGCCAATCGGTGATAAACGCCTCAACTGGAGCCAGGTGCTCCGCGTTCAGGGAGCCCTCGGGAGCCCCGGCAGCGTAAATTGCCAGTCGAAGGACGCGAATTCGGATTGCCTTGGGTAGTTGGGCCAACTTTTCCACCGCGAAGGGATCGCCCACTGTGAGGAATTCGGTGGCTAGCAGATCTAGAGCGTCGGCATCCTCCCGCAGGATCCTGGCGCTACGCGCCAAAGCATCGCTGATCCTGGGGCCGAGGTTTCTCTCTAAAACCGGTAACACCTCGTTGCGCACTCGAACGCGGGCGTAGTGCAGATCTGAATTCTGGGGATCGACCCACGGTGAGACTCCATTTTCAGCACAAGTGGCCTCTGTCGTCTCTCGATCTATCTCGAGCAGAGGTCTGATGTAGAGACCATTGACCTCCGCCATCCCCGAGAGTGAACGGGTCCCCGATCCGCGCGCTAGCCCCAGGAGAACGGATTCGGCCTGATCATTCTTAGTATGGGCTAGAAAGAAGTAGTCCGGGTGATACTTTGAAATTGCAGCTTCAAATGCCTGGTAGCGCGCTCGCCGGGCAGAGGCTTCCATTCCATCGAGAAGATCAACAACGACGGTCATGATTTCTACCGATTCAAAGCCGATCCGCAACAACTCGGCGTGTGTGCGTTCTGCTACCGCACCAGATAAATCTTGCAGTTGGTGATCGATGACAATTGCAACGAGATCTACCCCCGCGCTCTTGCATTCCAGCAGCGTTGCAATAGCTAGCGCCATGGAGTCGGCGCCGCCCGATACCCCTATAAGAATTCGCGCATCAGCGCTTTGTACCCAGGGTCGTACCGCCTGTCGAATAGCAAGGGTCGCCTTCATACCCCCAAGCCTAATTGTTAAACCCGACCACCTGAAGGCATTAGACCAGAGATGCTATACATACTCGAGAAAATCAGACCCGTCCGCCTGGAGTTTGCTTCCCACATCATGCCATTTCCGGCATAAATGGTGATGTGATGAATATTTTGGATCGAACCATCGTATGAATAAAAGAGGAGATCGCCTGGAATCAAATTGTCGAGTTTTACTCTTTGAGTATCCACGAAGTAGAGAGCGGCATTGAGGCGTGACCAATTTGGATACCCCAAGCCAGCAGCGCGATAAGCGGCGTAAACCAATCCAGAACAGTCAAAACTCTTAGGGCCTTGCGCTCCCCACACATATGGTTTACGCGCCAATACTTGTATCCGAGCATAGGCAACGGCTTTGGTACGAATTGCGTCGGTACTTCGTGTTGTAGACCGACCTTTAAAACCGCGATCTGGCCAGATTTTTGCCTGGCCTTTTGTATGCGCTGCGGTACCCGCACTCGATTCTTCTAGTTGCGAGAGAGCAAGCTGTTGTTGCAGGGTGATTCTAAAATTGCGAGCCGTCGCAAGTTCAACCATAAGTTTGCCTTGAATGGCGCGAAGTTTTGCAACCTCGGCCGTTTGCGCAGATTGCGCGGCGACTGCCGCTGCTTTTGCCGCGGCCACCTTTGCTGTTGCGTTTGCCTGGGCAACCTTCGCTGCAGTAGCTGCGGCTTGTGCAGCTTTTGCTATTACGAGGGCGCTCTTATATCTCGCTAACGCCACCGAATCTGTGGCTCCTACTTGGTCGAGAAGACTGAGACGATCTACCAAATCTTGTGGGCCATTTGACTCTAAAACGGTATTAAGGGTCGTGAAGCCCCCACCCATGATGTAGGCGCTGGCTGCCATCCGACCAATCGTCCTATTGGCTTCGGCAACAGCTACTTGAGTGAGCGCCGCGTGCGCGGTCGCCAGGTTTGATTGCTTTGTTGCAACGGCAAGTGCGCCTTGAGCTGAGACGAGAAGCGCTTGCTTATGAAGAGTGACCGCGGCCAGTTGTTGCAATAAATTTTGTGCAGAATTTAATTGTGAGGTCGCTGCCGCAGCTGCTGCTGCCTTAGCATTTTCTGATGCTTGTGCCGCAGCTATCTGTGCCTTTGTGGGCGCTGAAACTTTTGGTTTTGGTTTCGCAGTAGGTGTTGGTGTGGCTGCCAGCGAAATCGTCGGAATCGACATCAGTACTGCCGCGCATAGCGCAACCATGCGAAGACGTCGATTAAACATAAAATAGCCAACCATTCACGAGGAAGTAACAGTTAAGGATAATTGATAACGGCTCGTGAACGGTCTATTGACTCGGTGTGAATTGGCTGTGTCTCTAGTTGGCTACATCTCTACGTTTAAAGAGAAGCGCAACAATCGCAAATCCTGCGACTAAATAGGCAGCCGAGATAGCTAACGACCACTGATAACTCACGGTGAGTGAGCCGCCTTGCGCGATATTGTCGAAGTTCTGACCGGGCAACCACTTTTGAGTACTGGATACAACGCCAGCCAAAATCGTTTCCAGGATAAGCGACCAGATAACTCCCGAAGAGATCGCACTGATCGGAGAGCGGAAGAGTAAACCGAGAATCATTCCGAAGGTTCCAAAGGCAATGGTGGTTATGAGCACATTGACGAAGGTCCTGCCTAAGAGAGATAGCGCCGCGGAGGTGAACCAGGCGGTTGTCGTGACCTTCGCGTGGGGGGCCAGGCCATACGAAACAGAGATAGCTACGATGGCATCGATAGTGACAAGTGCGATCGCAAAGATAATCATGGAGAAGTATTTTCCGGAGAGAATCTTCATACGCGAAGGTTGTCTAACTAGCAGATTACGTAGCGTTCCTAAGGTGTATTCCTGCGCGGTCTGGGAGGCAAATACGCAGAGCGCAGTTATCCCGAGAAAGAATGAAACAATTTTAAATCCATAAACCAAGCCAGCAGCTTGGCTCAAGATTGCAGGGGAGATAATTTCTCCGCGCTGCCCGTTGCCCTCGCCAGAATTGGCGCGCAAGTAAACAATTGAAGTAAAAAGTGCCGTAAGCGCAGCAACGACGAGAATTGTTGAGACTAAAAGTGTAGGCCGACGAAGTTTTCGAAGTTCAGCGCGCATAACATTAAACATAATTACTCACCTGTCATTTCAAAGAAAGTCTCTTCCAGGGTTGGCTGCGTGACGGTAAGCGCAGAAAGCGTTACACCGGCATTAAATGCGAGGCGATTGAATGTCGCAGACCAATCAGCGTCGGCCACAATGTGCACGGCTCCATCATCAACGCTGGCTTCTCGGCCGTGGCGGATTGCAATGTCCACCAATTTTTTGAGATCAACGCTAAATTCAGGTTGCACGACAAGAGTCGCTACCTGCGCAGCTAATAAATCCTTGGTTCGACCGGCAAAGAGGACTTTGCCCTCTCGTAGCATTACGAGCGACTCCGCAATCATTTCTAGTTCTGATAAGAGGTGTGAAGATACGAAGACGCTTGTACCTTCACTAGCCAAATCTTTAATGAGATTTCGTACCTCTTGAATTCCAGAAGGATCAAGACCATTTGTGGGCTCATCTAACACAAGCAACTTTGGATTAGGGAGTAGAGCAGCCGCAATACCAAGACGCTGCTTCATTCCTAAGGAATATGTCTTGTACTTAGATCCGCCACGATCTGATAAGCCAACTTTCTCAAGTAGCGTTGCAACTCGTGCCGAAGGAAAACCGCCAAGAGTTGCTAATACCTTGAGATTTTCCGCTCCACTGAGACCTGGGTAGAAGGCTGGTCCTTCGATCATCGCACCAACACTTGGGAGATACCGCTCGGGGTGGGTGATGCTCTCGCCCAGCACCGTTCCGGTTCCACCGGTTGGAGTAATGAGGCCGAGCAACATGCGAATTGTCGTCGTCTTACCGGATCCGTTGGGGCCCACAAAGCCACAAACCGTTCCTAGGGGAACTTCGAAGGTTGCATGTGAGAGCGCGCTGCGCTCACCATAAACCTTGGTGAGATCAGTTACCGAGATAGCAGAGGTCATTTGATAACCCTACGCGAGGGCGCTGAGAATTGGGCGGGCGAAAGTCGCCTGGGGACCGCCTAGACCGTGTGCTTGGCCACAAGGGTGGCGAGAACGAGGACTAACGAATAAACGCTGAGGTAGGTAATGGACCAGTGGAATAGTTTGAGGGCAGCGCGCTCTGATTCTGGACCAGAGATCTTAAGCAATTGCGAACCGAATCCCGCAGCAAGCAGGCCGGTGATGACATAACTCCACCAAGGCAAATCCGCACTGGCTAACACGAGGAACGAAGTTACTGTCATTAATATCGAGTGAAACCACATCTGCTTCTGCACTGATTTAATCGAAGCAACTACTGGAAGCATTGGGATTCCTGCGGCCGCATAATCTTCCTTGTACTTAATCGCCAGCGCCCAGAAATGTGGTGGAGTCCAGAAAAAAATCAGGAAGAAGAAGAGCCAGGCCGTCATTGAGAGTGAGTTAGTAATCGCTGCCCAACCAATAATTACTGGCATGCATCCAGCGATACCGCCCCAGACGATATTTTGGGAGGTGCGTCGCTTAAGCCATATGGTGTAACCGACAACATAGAACAAGATGGCTAGCAAGGTCAGGATGGTTGCCAGAACGGTGGTGAAAATTAGGAAGATAAGTAGCGAGAGGATCGTAATCACAAGCGAAAAAGCAACTGCTTGTTTCTCGGTTACCTCACCGCTCACCAATGGTCGTTTGCTCGTACGCTTCATAAGTCGATCCGATTCGACCTCGATCACCATATTGAATGCATTTGATGCACCAGCTGCCAGAGTTCCACCGATTAGGGTTGCGATGGTTACGCCCAACGGGGGGAATCTTTGTGCGTGATTTTGCGCGTAGGTTGCCATAAATAGCGCTGGCAAGGTCGTAACGAGCAGTAGCTCGACAACCCGCAACTTCATTAGTGCCACATAGGCGCCTATCTGGCTCATATCGCAATTCTAATCACCTATTTGTTACTTCAGGGCTTGGCTATCGTTCCCAGCATCTCATCGATGGTCACCCGTGCGGCTTGGCGAGCGCTTTCGAGGTTGCGGATGCGATTTGCGACTATCGCGAATACATATTCGTTAGGGCCTACCGTAACAAATCCCGCCAAACTAACCGTGTTATCAATCCACCCTGACTTGGCATGAATAAGTCCGACGGCGTTTGGAGCGTCATTTATAAATCGGTCTTTGAGGGTCCCGGTTTCTCCGGAGGTAGGAAGTCCCGCGTAAATCACCGCGTATTTCGGATTTGAGCGGATCGCAAGTAGCAATTCTGCGATCTGCCGAACGGTGACGCGGTTTTGATGCGAAAGGCCTGTGCCATCGTAAAGATGTAGGCCTGCGATTGATATTCCCAACTCGGTCAAGGTCTTCGCAAAGGCTGCGCGCAACCCAATTGCGTCGGTTGTGAATCCCATAGTGTGTGCGGCCAATCGACTTAGCCGATCAGCGAGCACATTGTCGCTATAGAGCAGCGTGAACTCGATTATCTTTGCAAGTGGAGGTGATTTAATAGAAGCGATCTCAGAGGTAGCGGCGGCCGCGGAATTCACCTTCACCGCGTTTATTGTCAGTCGTCCCGCAAAGTAGCGCTTCAGCGCCTGCACATCTGTTGCGTAGACATTGCTGTAATCCAATGTGATGGTCTTGAGTCCAGGGTGTGCCATCAAGAGCTGATCTATCAGTCTTGGTGAAAATGCGCGCTGATACTTAACTTCTTCAAAAGTACTCGCAGTGATCCAAGGGTCGCCACTTCCCACCAAGAGGAATGTTTGGGGATCTGCAGTCTCGTGGAGAGAGGTGCTGAAAACTAGGTCAGGACTAAGCGCATTGAGAGTCGTTACCATCGAGAATAATTTGAGCACTGAAGCGGGTGCTCTCCCTACATCTGGCCCGAGCGAGAAAATAGTTTGATTTGTCGCGGGGTCGATGACAATAATCCCCGGATTCGCCAAGCTCTTCGATGCGGCCAGTTTGATAAAGAGCGTAGGAATCGAGAGCGCCTGCGCAGGAGCGCTGGTCATCAAGAGAAGTGTGGAGGCGAGAATCCACACGATAGCGGAATTCCCCTTGCGCAGCATGGGGAGATTATGCCCCTGGTTGGGTGAATTTGATGGATTAAGGTTCTGGAATGGCTGCAGAAATTGGACCGGGTGAATTCTTCACCGTCGTAGGTGTTGGACCTCACCTTCGACCTTGGCCGAAGGACGACCAGTTTGATCCCGAGTTGTTAGAAAATGGCGATCGCCGCAACGTCTTAGACCACTATCGGTATTGGAAAGTTGAAGCGATAGTCGCCGACTTAGATACCAAACGTCACCCGTTACAAATTGCTATCGAAAATTGGCAACACGATCTGAATATCGGATCGGTGGTACGCACCGCCAATGCGTTTAACGTCAGTTTTGTTCACATCGTCGGTAAGCGCGATTGGAATCGTCGCGGAGCGATGGTTACCGATAAATATCTTCATGTGCTCCACCATCCAACCGTCGCTGATTTTGCGCTGTGGTGTCGCGAAAACCAGACCCCCATCATCGGGATCGACAATCTTCCAATCTCTGTGCAGTTGGAGAATTACCCGCTACCTGAGAAGTGCGTTCTCTTCTTTGGGCAAGAAGGTGCTGGCATGTCAGATGAAGCAGTTGATATCTGCGAGGTCGTGCTGGCAATCCAACAATATGGATCTACCAGATCAATGAACGCCTCTGCTGCTGGCGCAATCGCCATGTATGCCTGGGCGATGCAACACCTTAATCCTCAGTTACCTCAGTAACTGCAGCGAGGCGCCGCTCAATCTCATCGGCCTCATCTAGTCTGCCGAGTTGGCGCAAACTACTAGAGATATGACGCTCGATTTCGACGATAAAGTCAAAATCTTTCCAGTCGCTCTCAGTAGCAATTTCGAGAACGCGCTCGAGAGTATCGAGTCCATCTTGCTCTTCCCCGGTCATGATCTGAGCCTTGCCCACTTCGAGAAGTGAGTAAGTTTCGCGGCGATGATCATGAGCTGTAACGAATACATCCAGAGACTTTTGCGCGGCGATCAGGGCATCTTCGCCTAATCCAAGCTCAATAAGCGCATGCGCAATCTTCTGGTCGCAGCGGGCTACATTGATCACTTCTTTCAAACTCTTAAATAAGACACGTGCCTCGCGGAATGCTTCTAGGGATTTTTCATGCTGCCCAAGTTCGCGATGGGCGCATCCAATAAGATGAAGATCGTTGGCGGCACCAGAATCGTTGCCATCTACTAGATGTTCTTGAACGCACTCGCGCATGCACGAGATGGTCTTCTCATAATCCTTTGCGCCAAAGCACCATTCCCCCAGTGTGCAGGCCAGATCGATAGCAAGAGGAGACTTAGATTCGCGGAGCAGGTCTACAGCTTTACTCATCGCGGAGGCGGCTTCAGAATTACGTTTCAATTGATTGAGGTTGTATCCGATCGCGGAGTATGCCTGCGCCAAACCATCTGCCGGAACGACCGGACCGAGCTCTGTGTAAATATCGCGCGCGGTTTCGGCGAGCGCGAGCGCTTCGTCATATTGACCCCGTGCATAAATGCGAGCGCTTAACTCGTAATAAGTATTTGCGCGCTCTAAACCATTTGTTTCGGGTATCCGTTCCCACAGCATCTCTTCAGTAACAATGTCATCTAAGCCGTTGTCATCGTCATCGCTCAAGGTACGACCCCCTGTATGCCCTAGGTCACCAGTCAAAGCGATCTTCCCACGCCGGAAGGTGCCTCACTGAGTGCTTGCCTTACCCTAGCAACTCGTGGGTTGACCGTGCAGCGCAACGCAGGAAGTATCCTTGGGCTATGCCCATCAATAGACGCCAATTCCTTAAAAACAGCGCATTAGTAGCTGGGGCCTCCCTGATATCGGGCATTTCGGACCTAGAACTTGGAATTGACCCGGCCTTCGCCGCAAATCCTGATATTGCAAACGGTTCGCGGAAGAAGTCCCAGGTTGCTTTAACTTTTCACGGCGCTGGCGATCCAATCTTGGTACAAAAACTGCTGGCGCTACTTAAAAGTTCTTCGACACCAATCTCTGTCTTTGCCATCGGCAAATGGTTACAGGGTTATCCGCAAGTGGCGAAGCAGATGCTTGATGCTGGATACGACATTGGAAATCACACGATGAACCACTACCAGATGAAAACTCTCAACGCTCGGCAGGTTGACTCGGAAATAGCTGGATGCGCCGCTGAGCTAAAGAAATTAATTGGGAATCATGGAAAGTGGTTCCGTCCATCTGGAACTCAATACTCAAATGCAATTATTCGTAAAGGCGCACTCAAATATGGCTATAACCAGTGCATCGCTTACGACGTCGATTCTCATGATTATCAAGATGTCGGCAAGCGCGTCGTACTCGCAGACATTAGTAAGGCGATAAAGAAGGGCAGCATCGTCAGTCTCCACTTCGGGCATCAAGACACTATTGATGCTATGCCCGCTCTTCTAGCGGATCTGCATGCTAAAGGTTTAACCCCTGTCACTCTAACTACCTTACTTGGAGCGTAATTTTTGATGAGGAAAATTCTGATCGCTTTAACACTTGTCGCAGCGCTACTCCCAACTAATGCGCAGGCATCAACTCCGCTACCTGGAATGCCGCCGGTGACAAACCCCAAAGATATTTATGCCGCTGATAAACCCAATGATTTGAGCCCCGTCGTTGCAAGTTTCCCAGAGCGCGTCTACGTTCCAAACCACACCAGCAACACCGTTACCGAGATCGACCCAAAGACCTTCAAAGTAATTCGCACCTTTAAGACCCCTAAGGGTCCGCAGCATGTAGTTCCTTCGTGGGATCTCAAGACGCTCTGGGTCAATGACAATGAAGGTAACTATTTAACTCCGATCGACCCAA